>JBJSXS010000263.1:0-3596 GCA_046086545.1 Gemmata sp. | reverse complement strand
GTGTGGGTATTTCCACGTCACCTTGCCGCCCTCGTCGGCGATGAACGTCTCGCCGCCGGTGGCGAGGAACGCGTGCTTGATTGGCTCGGCCGCTGCCGCGTGCGGGGGCGGGGCGAGCGAGACCGCGAGCAGGATGCCGGCGGCCAGGCGGGAGAGGGTGCGGGTCATGTCGGTCCTCGGCGGGGTCGCGTGGAGTGACGATTCTCGCCCGCGAACGCGGGCCGGGCAAGGGCGTACGCGTTACAGGGGCCGGAGCCCGGACCGGCCTACGCCTGTGCCGCGGGCGAACGTATTGCTCTCGCCGGCTGCCGCTCCCGTGCGGGATAATGCGCGGGACTCGGTTACTTGTAGTGCAAGGTGGAGGCCGCGATGGGGTGGGACCGCAAGCGGTGGGGGCCGCACACCGGCTATTACTACCGCTCCGTACGAGTTCCGGGCAAGCCGCACCCGGTCAAGCTGTACATCGGGCGGGGTGACGCCGGGCACGAGACTGCGGCCGAGGTCGAACGTCGTCGTCAGGGCCGTGTTGAGGCCAAGAAGCTTCTGGAGGCCGAACGGAACCCCGCCGACGAGGCCGACCGGCTCGCAGCCGAACTCCGGGAGTGGGCCGATGCGCTCTCCGCGGCGTTCCTGATCCTGACCGGGCACCACCGTCGCCGCGGCGAATGGAGGAAGAATCGTGCCTCGTAAACCCAGGGAAGGGTCGCGGGAGTGGGAGAAGATGCTCCCCACGAACCCCGTCTACATCAAGAACACGATCCTGGAACTCGTCAGGCGGGCTGAGCAGGGCGAGAAAATGGCCGTCGAGTCCTTGTACCGCTGGCTGGAGCGGCACCCGGAGATGCGGTCGCTGGTCCGCGAACTCGACGACCTGTCCACCAAGGTGGAGCGGGCGTGGGTTCGTCGGCTGTGCGGGACCGACGAGTTGTCGAAGAAGACCACCGAGGACGAGTTGGCGGCGATGAAGGCCGAACTACTCGGCCCGGCCCCGTCGGTCACGGACAAGGTCATGGCGAGTGCGGTTCTGGTCGCGCACTTGGCGTTCCAGCGGGCCTCGCTCGCTGCGTCGCAGCCGGCCGACAAGCCGGAGGTGCGGGAGGCCCGCGAGCGGGTGCTGACGATCGCCCAGAAGCGACTGGCCGCCGCGACCAAGGCGTGGGAGCAGGTCGCGGGCAAGAAGGCGAAGGGCGTGCGCCCGCGGGGGAGGCTCAAACTGTTTCAGCCGGACGGGGCTGCGGCGTGAACCAGCGTCGCCCGCCAGCGTCACATGATGCCGTTCGCCCCGCCCTTCGGGGTGCTCATGCGGTGCGTCATGTAGTAAGCGAATAGCATGCGGCCCACCGCCCTCACGATGTCGGGCTCCTGGCCGTCGAAGTGCTTCACACAGTATTTGAGTGCCTTGTCGATCCGCTCCTTGTTGGCCTGGTAGTACGCCTCGTGCTCGGCGTCCGGGCCACCCTGCGCGTCCTCCTTGTTCGTCCGCTTCGCGGACGCCGGCCTGGCCTTCTTCGTTGGCGTCGGCTTCTTTGCCGGGGCGGGCTTCTTCGTCGGTTTGGGCATGTCGTTCCTCGCTGGGTGTGTGGACAACCAGTCGGCACCGGCTGCGGGGCAGGAGCCGGACGAGACTGTCAGATTTCACTCTCGGCATCGACAGTATTGCACATACTGTGCGAGCCGGCCGATTCAACGACCGGGCTTCGCAGTCGCCGGGCCGGTAGGGTTGAGTTCGGCGTCGGCGGCCTGCTTGACCTTCGCGACGGCCTTAGTCGCCCGCTCCACAACCGCGAGCATGTCGTCCGAGAGCCTCGCCTTGGCCTCCGAACAGAACCGCTGCCACTTCTCGCACAGGGCAACGACCGCGTTCAGCAGCTCGCGGTTGCCGTCGGGGATGTGGGGCCGCTTGCCCACATGTCCCCGCCGCCCGTTGATCGCCTGTATCGCCCGCTCCAACCTCGTCACGCCCCAGCGTCCGCGGATCGCCGAGCGGGTCATCGCGTCCCGCCGCTTACGGTCCTTGACCGCCAGCAGCCGGATCAGGTGCGTGGCCCCGAACCTGGCCCGGTGCTCGGCCACCATGTCGCACAGCTCACCGATCTGCTGCTCGGTGTACTCCTGGGCGGCCTTCCACCCCTTCTTCAGCGTGTCGTAGCTGATGCCGATGTCGGCGGCTTCCCGGTGAAGGGTGTCGAGTTTGGAACCGTGAGCGTAGCCATCCGGTTTCCGCTTCTTCTTGTTCTTCTTGCTCCTCTCCGTCGAAGCTGCGGGTGGGATAGTGGCCCGGACCCTTTCCCAGCTCTCCCGGCCTGTCTGCCAGAACGTGCGGAGGGCGTTGATCGCGGCCTCGACCTGTTCGGGGGCGACGGGTTTCTTCGTCGGCATGGGCAACTCGTGTAAGTACGTTGCGGTCGTACCGAGCGGCTTCTCCAGTCGCCGCGCGAGTCGGTCCGCATCACCTCCATGTTTACCGAAGTCGGCCGCGTACACTCCCAAAAAGTGTTTTTGGGATCGGTTGACCACGTAGCTCAACGAGTTCCGGTTCCCAGTCGGGTGACAGGATGATCTCGGCGCACGTGACAAGTCGATGTCGGCGGCGCACATGTCGTCGCGTGCTGATGTCGCCGCTGAAGGTCGTCGCCAAGAAAGTGATCGGGCCAGTATCGTACCGACCGTCGCGTGCGCGCACCCCACACCTCTGCTCAGCAGCAGAGCCCAGCCGCGACGCCTACAGCGGAGCGAGGCTGGGCCTCTGCTGCTGCTGAGAGTACGCTTCGTTTACTCTCCGCGTACTCTCAGCGAATACTCTGGGTCCGAGCGGTATCCACATGTGGCAGCACGACTGTTCACATGCGAACAGCGACTATTCACATACGGACACCGACTGTGCACATGCGAAGCGGGAGAGTCCGCATGTGCACAGTTCGGGCGACGCGAGGAAATTTGCCTATAGGGGCTACGCACCCTTCCCGTACCCCGGTGCCGCGACGATCACCTCAACCTCCTCGGCGAAAGACTCGGCACGCGGCCGGACGTAGGTTTCCTCCGTCTCCTGGACTTGGAACCGCTCGACCAAGCCGAGCCACTCCAACCGCTCGACCGCACTGCGGACGGCCGACACGGAGAGCCCCGTGCTCCTTTTGAACCGCGAGGGTCTGAGCCGAACCCACCAGACCCCGTCCTTGTGGATGACGTTCTTGCCCCCGGCGAGGGGCTTGCCGCCCAGCTTCGGGGTCAGCCAGTACAGCAATTGCGACAGGACCTCGTGTAGGTTCCCGACCCCCTTCTGTGCCTGTTGCGGGAGGTGTCGCTCGCGCATCCGTTTCTCGATCAGTTTCCGCGTCCACTCGATGACCAGTACCACCCGCCCCTTGTACGACTTGGTGTAGAACTTGGCAGGGACGTCGAGCTTGCCGTGACCGCCTGCGGGAGACTGCTTCGGGATCACCGCCCCCTTCGCGGCGGGAGGTTGCCCCTCGTGTTTGTCGTCCGACTTGTGCACGCTAGCGTTCTTCTTGGTGAGCCACTCGCCCATCCCGCGAAGATGTTCCCTCCCATTGAAGGAGTCTTCGCAGAGTTGACGGCGCACGCCGTTCGCGGCC
>JBJSXS010000262.1:0-8723 GCA_046086545.1 Gemmata sp. | reverse complement strand
CTCGTTGGCAGCAGGCGGCTGAGCGGTTCGTTCGGGCTGCGACGCCTGGCGGCTCAGGGGGAAGCCCTTCCGGCGCGCTTATGAATTTCGGGGGTGGAGACACCAGATGTGGTGTGGTGGTGCCAGAGATCCAAGGGTGCGCCGCAGGCGGCCCCTGTTGCTTCGGAAGAGACACCTGCTCTGCAATCGGCAGCGCGGCAGGCGGGAGCAGAGCTCACCACCACAGCCGGAGCTGCCATTCAATCTCGCATGGGTGGCTGCAGCAACTGCGGCTAGAGACACCAGATGTGGTGTCCTGCCGCGAACCGGTGGCTGACGGGCCCCTTGCGTTCCAGCCGAGCGCGCGCAGCGGCCCGCCATATCCTAGCCCTCATGACACCGCCATTCGCAGCAGAAGCCGCCCGGGCCCGTTCAGCACAGGAGGCGTGGGCGCGGCGCGCGGCGCGCGAGCGCCTGCGACCCGTGCGCAATCTGCGCGCGCTCCTCGTCGAGCGAGGCGCCGACATCGGGGCCGCGATTCACGCCGACGTGGGGCGCCCGGCGGTCGAAATCGCCGGGAGCGAAGTGCTGCCCACCGCAGCGGCGCTCAAGTTCCTCGAAAAGAACGCGGCCCGCGTCCTCGCGCCGCGGCGCGTGTCGGGCACCCCCGTCTGGCTCGCCGGCTGTCGCGACGCGGTGCACTACCGGCCGTGGGGCATCGTGGGCGTGATCGGGACGTGGAACTATCCGCTGTACTTGAACGTCGGGCAGATCACCCCGGCGCTGGTCGCGGGCAACGCGGTGCTGTGGAAGCCGAGCGAGGTGACCCCACGCGTGGCGGAGGTGATCCGCGCGCTGTACCGCGAGGCCGGGTTCCCTACCGACCTCCTCCAAGTGCTCCCCGCGACTCGAGAGGCCGGACCGCAGCTCGCGGAGGCCGACGTCGACCACGTCGTGTTCACCGGCTCCGACGTTGTCGGGCGGAAGCTCGCCGCGCGGCTCGGCGAGCGGCTCGTGCCCTCGACCCTCGAGCTTTCCGGCTGTGACGCGATGTTCGTGCTGGGTGACGCGAACATCGAAATGGCCGCGAAGGGCGTCTGGTTCGGCCTGACGATCAACCGGGGGCAGACGTGTGTCGCGGTGCGCCGCGTGTTCGTGCAGCGCGCGAAGGTGGACGCGCTCGTCGCCGCTCTGCGCCCGCTGTTCGAGCGCGCCGCACCGCTGGGGTTGGTGATGGACGGCCAGCGCGTGCAGGCCGAGCGGCTGATCGAGGACGCGGCGAAGCGCGGGGCGGCCATCTTCCCCGCTCCCCGTGCGGGGGACGGACAGGCCAACACACCGGCGCTCCGCCCGACCCTCCTGCTCAACACCCCGCCCGACGCCGCCATCTGCCGTGAGGCGTGCTTCGCGCCCGTTGCGGCGGTCGTCCCGTTCGACACGGTGGACGAGGCGCTTGAGATGGCGAAGCGGTCGCCGTTCGGGCTGTCGGCGTCGGTCTTCAGCGCGGACGTTGCCGCGGCCGAAGCGCTTGCGGCACGCGTCCCGGCGGGCAGCGTCGTCATCAACGATTTGCTGGCGCCGACCGCGCACCCCGGCTCGCCGTTCGGCGGGCGCGGGCACAGCGGGTGGGGTCTGGTGCAGGGGCCAGAAGGCCTGCTCGCGATGACTTGTCCGCAGGTCGTGACGGTTCACAACGGGAGCACTCGGCGGCACCTCGACGACGCGGTGAACCCCGACCCGGCGACCGCGGAGATCCTCGGCGGGCTCATCCGGCTGACGCACGGGCGCGGCTTGCGCGCGAGACTCGGCGGGCTGTGGCAGATGGTGAGGGGCGTGCGAAAGAAGCGGAAGTGAACAGGTCTCATCCGAGCCGCCGCGCCCGCACGGGCGCGGCCCGGGGCCAGACCGAGGCGCCCGCCCAAGAACGGGGGGCGGCAAAAGGAACGAGGGGCAGCAAGAGCTGCCCCTCGCGCGGTCACATGTTCACATCAACTCAGGCGAGGATCTTCTCGATCACCTTGCCCTCGCGGTAGAGCTGGATCGGGCGACCGGTCGCGGTCTGGAGTTCCGTGCTCGGGGCCACGCCGAGGTTGTGGAAGATCGAGGCCGAAACGTCGTCCGGGGTGACCGGTTCGGTCGCGGGCGCCATACCGCTGGCGTCGGTGGTGCCGTGCGCGTAGCCGCGCTTGAACCCGCCGCCGGCCAGCACGCACGCCATGGACCGGGCCCAGTGGTCGCGGCCCGCGTTCTTGTTGATCTTCGGGGTGCGGCCGAACTCGCCGGCGCACATCACGATCGTGCTGTCGAGCAGCCCGCGCTCGTCGAGGTCGCGGATGAGGGCCGCGAGCACCGTGTCCGTGGTCGGGGCCAGGCGGCTCTTGTGGGCGTTGAAGGTCTGGCCGTGGGTGTCCCAGCCGCCGAAGCTCACGGTGGAGAACCGCACGCCGGCTTCCACGAGCCGCCGGGCCGCGAGCGCGCCCTGGCCGAACGCGGTGGCGCCGTACATGTCGCGGGTGGACTGCTTCTCCGCGGTCAGGTCGAGCGCCTTGCGGGTCTTGTCGCTCTTGAGGATCTCGAGCGCCTGCTGGTGGAACGTGTCGAGCCCGTCCACGAGGTCGTTCGACTTGTCCAGCCCGGTGAACCCGTTGTCGAACTTGCGGAGCAGCGCGTCGCGCTTTTCGAGGTCTTCGAGGGTGAAGGTGCCCTTCAGGGTGAGGCCGCGGACGCTGAACCCGCCGCCGCCGGCCTTACCGCCCTCCTTCGACCCGGCCGGCGCGTTGCCCTCGATCACGAACGGGTTGTACCCGGTGCCCAGGTAACCCGCGAGGCCGGCGGTGCCGTTCCGCAGGTCGCCGAACGTGACGTAAGGGGGAACGCCCACTTCGGTCTTCAGCATGCGGGCCGCGACCGAACCCATCGACGGGTACTGCAGCGCCGCGGTCGGCTTGTTGCCGGTGGTCATGAACACCGTCGCCGGGCTGTGGCTCGGGATGGTGTGGTGCAGCGAGCGGACGATGGTGGCCCTGTCGGCGACCGCCGCGAACTTCGGGAACGTCTCGGCGACCTGAATGCCCTTGGCCGCCGTGTCGATGCTCTTGAACTCGCCGCGGATGCCCTCGGGGGCGTCCGGCTTGTTGTCCCACATGTCGATGGTCGCCGGGCCGCCGGCGAGCCACAGCAGGATGACGCTCTTGGCCTTCGGCTGGGCCGAGCCGAGCTCCTTCTTGTTGGCGGCCTTCGCCTCGGAGGCGAGGATGCCGGGGAGCGTGAGGCCGAGGAAACCGGCCGACCCGATGGTCAGCACGTCCCGGCGGCTGACGCCGTCACAGGTCACGTTCACGTTCGACATGGCAGCGGTCTCCGGTCAGAGGGTGGGAAGGAACTCAGGCAGTACGGGCAGGGGCCGCTCGGCGAGCGGCGCCCACTAGTGATTCAGGATGAACTCGCGGGTGTTCACCAGCGCCCACAGAAGGTCGGTGACGCCCTCCGTGCGGGTCTTCGCGGTCTTCAGGTGTTCGAGCGCGTCGGCCTTCTCCTTCACGGTCGGCAGGCGCGAAAGGGTTGTGAGGAAGCACTCCTCGGCCATCTCCTCGTCGGTCATCTTGGACTTCGCGAGCTTCAGCGTACGGCCGTTCGCGTTGGTGAACTTCGCGATCACGGTCGCGTCGGTCATGCGGAACAGCGTCTGCGGCAGGGCCGGTTCCATCGCCCGCTCGCAGTCACAGGCGGTCGTGCGCGGCGGGCGCCCGAAGATGCGGAGGGCGTACGACACCGTGCTGTTCAGCCGGCTGGAGCCGACCTCGACGATCTTCAGCCCGGCGAAGTCCGCGTCTGCCCCGGCGAAGGTCTCCTCGACCCCCAGCGCCGCGTTGAGCACGTCCACCACCTGCTCCGCCATCAGCGGGCGGACGTAGGCGTGCGAGAAGTTGTTCTTGTCGAACTTGTTGCTCTCGTTCGGGACGTAGCTCAGTTGGTACGTCCGGCTCAGAAGGATCATGCGTTCCAGTTTGCGGATGTCGTACTTGCTGTCGGTGAACTCCTTCGCCAGCAGGTCGAGCAGGCGGGCGTTCACGGGCGGGTTTGCGAGCGAGAAGTCGTCAATGGGGTTCACCAGCCCGACGCCGAAGTAGTGGCCCCACACGCGGTTCACGAAACTCCGCGCGAAGAACGGGTTGTCGCTCGCGGTGAGCCACTCGGCTAGTTTGGCCCGCGGGTCCTCGCCGGCCTTCACGCTGATGATTTCGCCGCCGAGCGTCTTGGGCAGCGGCACCTTGTTGGTGGACGGGTTCGCCTTCATCCGGCCGTTGCCCGCCCCGCTGAACAACTCGCGCACCAGCAACAGGTTGTTGTTGTTGTTGGCCTTCGGCGCGTTCTCGCGGCGGGCCGCGTTCTCGGCGTCCGCGACCTTTTTCACCTCGGGGCTGCTGAACTGGTTCTGCTGGAACGTGATGCTAGCGAACACGTTCGCGAACGCCCAGTACTCGTCTTGCGTCCAGCGGTCGGTGGGGTGCTTGTGGCACTGGGCGCACTCGAGGCGCACGCCGAGGAACGCGGCCGCGACCTTTTCGCCCCACAGCTCCGTGGGCACCTGCTGCTGGCGGCGCCAGAACAGGTCGAGCGTCTTCTTGTTCGGGTAGTCGGTCTTGGTGCCCTTCGCAGACTGCTCGTCCACCTTCTTTACGAACGCGATCCACTCCTCCGGGCTCATCCCGTCGCGGCTGTTCGCCGTGATGATGTCGCGCACGATCTGGTCGTAAGGCGCGTTGTCGGCGACGCGCTTGCGGAGCCAGTCGTGCCACATCTGGGACCGCTTCGGCTGGGTCGGCTGCGGGTTTTCGAGCGCGGTGGTGTTGTTCCCGGTGATGTCGGACAGCTTCGTCGCCCACACCGCCGCGTGCAGCGGGTCGGTGAGCAGCTTGTCGATCATCTTCTCGCGCTTCTTCGGGTCCTTGTCCGCGACGAACGCGCGGATCACGTCCGGCGGCGGCAGTTGTGCGGTCGTGTCGATGTAAAGCCGGCGGAGGAACATCTCGTCCGTGGAGAGGTCGCTCGGCACCACGTTCATCATTTTGAGCTTGGCGAACACCTCTTTATCGATGCCGTTGACCTCGGGCACCTTGGGGTACGCGCCCTTGCCCGCCGGGGACGGCACCAGCACGCGAATCGCCTTCACCGCGCCGCGGTACAGCACCGTGAGCCCGGCGTCACCGGGCTGGCGCGGGGTGAGCAGCCCGAGCGGAGACACGGTCGCGATGGCGTCGTCGGTAATTTTGAAGTCGCAGAACGGCGTGATGTCTTCTTTCGTGCCGTCGGCGAAGGTGGCCGTCACCAGCACCTGCTTGGGCCTGGCGTCGGCCATCAAGGCGAAGTCGGCGGGCGAGACGGTCAGCTCCTTGATGTCGCCGCTGCCGCGGTCCCATTGCGCCCCGGTGCGGATCCACTCGCGGAACACGTTGTACACCCACCCGTCCTTACCGAACCGCATCCCGCCGTCGTGGTACGTCTGCCCGGAGCCCTTCAGCAGCACGAGGCTCTCGTCCGGCTTCTGCGTGTTGACGCGGCGCCCGAGGTTGTCGCGGGTGAGGCCGGCGAAGTCCATCGCGGGCTCGTAACCGAACAGCGACAGCCGGAACCCGCCTTTGCCCTGGAACGAGCCGTGACAGCTGCCGGCGTTGCAGCCGACCTTCGAGACGAGGCCCATGATGTGCCGCTCGAAGTCCACGCTCTTCACCTTGCCGCCGGTCGGCAGATCGACGTCGGCGCGCACGGCGCCGTTGGCGAGCAGGACGGCGGCGAGCGTACAGAGGTAGCGGCGGGAGAGCATGGCAGCGTCTCGGCGGGAAGTCGTCCTGATTCTTGTGCTGACTTCGCGTTCGGCAGGCGGGCGAGGGCGCGTAAGGGCAGGCAGCGAGGCAGGTAAATACTTAACCACCCACATCAAGGAAAGTCTCGTTTATCTATCGACTCGAGGCAAGAGAAATTATCGTCAGAATTTTGCCCGCTCGCGTGAAGGCCCGCCACCGGCACGTAACCGGCATTGCCACCGGCCTTTACAGCCGTCATCATCTCTGCCTGGTGTCCGTGCCACACGACCGGAGAATACTCAATGCGCCGGGTTTTGTTCCCGCTCACCGCTCTCTTCTTCTTCGCGCCCGCGGCGCGCGCCGACGACGCGGCCGACGCGAAAGCCATCATCGAGAAGGCCGTGAAGGCGCGCGGCCCACAGCCCGCGGCGCAGACGTGGAAGGACAGGGGCAAGTTCACCGGCGGCGGGTTCGCACTGGACTACGCCGCGGACTGGGCGTTCGAGGCGCCCGACAAGTACCGGTTCACGATGGCCGGCAAGTTCGGGGAGCTCGAGCTGAAGGTCGTCGTCGTGGTCAACGGCGAGAAGGCATGGGAGTCCGACGGGAGCGTGGTCCGCGAAATCACCGGCGAGAAGCTCGAATACGCCCGCGGCGAGGCGTACCAGTTCTGGGTCACGGCGCTGAGCCCGCTGTTGAATGACAACGGGTTCGCGCTCGCGACCGCCCCCGGCAAGGACGTGGCCGGCAAACCGGCGGTCGGCGTGAAGGTGACGCGCGAGAAGAAGCCCGCGATCACACTCTACTTCGACAAGGGCACCGGGCTGCTGGTCAAGACCGAGACGCGGGTGAGGGACGAGTTCCAGAAGTGGAAGGAGGTACTCGACGAGGCGTTCTTCAGCGACTACAAGGAAGCCGACAAGCGGCAGGTGTTCACCACGCTGAGGGTCGTCCGCGACGGCAAGCCGCTGATCGAATCGACGCTGAGCGACCAGAAGGGGGCCGACAAGCTCGACGCGAAGTTGTTCGAGAAGCCCTGAGGCGCACTCGGTTCTCAGCGGTCAGCTTTCGGTCGAGCGCGCCGCAACCGCCTCCCGCCGCGGGACGAACCGGGTGCGCCCGAAACCCGACCGCTGAGCGCGCGGCACTATTGCGGCAGCAGCCGCAGCGTCTCGGTCGCGGCGCGGATCACGGCGTCCTGGTCCCACGGCATCGCGAACGACTCGCCCTTGAGCCACGGCGCGAGCTGGTCCGCGTGGTGCGGCGAGAGTGGGTTCCCGCTCTGCCCGCCGCACAGCACGAAGGTGCTCTTCGTGAGGTCGCTCAAGTCGAACGCGGTTCGCAAGTTTGCCATGTTGTGCGTGAACGCGGTGGGGTCGGCCGGGCGCGCGCCGGCCTGGTTCACGGTGTTGCTGTCTCCGCCCCACGGCACCGGCCCGAGGTTGAACGCCGGGCCGAGCCACTTGTGCCGGCCGAGCAGCGGGTGCTCCAGCACCAGGCGGCGCAGGTGCCCCCACGCCCAGAACGCCGGCCCCGGGCCGGCCTCGCGCCGCAACTTGCGCGTGGTCGCGGCGAGCGCCGCTTCCAGTTCCGCGGGCCACGCCGCGAACCACCCCGGGGGCTGCTCGCGAACGAGGTACACGAGGTGCGACACGCGCCGGTCGGCAAAGAGGTTGTACGTCTGGGTCCCCAGCGCCCCCTCGCCGACAGCGAGCGCCCAACTGTTGGGCGCTTTCGCCTGTGCCACACGAAGGCACATCTCCGCGACGAACACCTCGAACACCGTGGCCCCGGACGAGTCGATTTCCACGCGCCCGTCCCACCCGCGCAACAGGTCGAGCGCGAGGGCCGCGTCGGTGTCGGTCGGGGCGAGTGCAAGGACCGTGTCGCGCACCTCGGCCCACGGGAGCGATTGCACGTCGAGCGCGACGGCCGCGCACCCCGCGAGCGTCCACCCGGAACCGCGCGCCGCGAGCAGTTCGCGGATGCGG
Source organism: Gemmata sp. (assembly GCA_046086545.1). Taxonomy (GTDB): domain Bacteria; phylum Planctomycetota; class Planctomycetia; order Gemmatales; family Gemmataceae; genus Gemmata. The sequence continues at coordinate 949 of JBJSXS010000262.1, read as the reverse complement.
CGCCCGCGGTACGGGTCGATGAAGTCGTGACCGAGGAACGCGGCGGTGGGACCGAACCACCCCTCTGGGGGGTCGTTCGCGGTGCCGAGATAGCCGCTCGCGGGGTTCGCGCAAAACGGCATCTGGTCGAACGGCACGGTGCCGGACCAACCCGCGTTCGGCGCGTCCGCGGGTGCCGGCATCAAGCCGTGACCGCCCCGGCGCACCGGCAGTTCGCCCGCCAGTTGCCACCCGATGGTGCCGCCGGTGTCGGCGTAGAGCACGTTGAGGGGCAGGCACGGCCACTTCGCGAACGCGTTTCTGAACTGCTCGAACGAGCGCGCCTGCGGCGCGTGCAGGAACCCCGCCACCGGCCGCGGTTCGAGCCAGACAGCGGACACCGAGATCGCGAGTTTCACATCGGGCGCGAGCGCCGTGAGCACCGGGCCGCGCGGCGTGACCATCACCTCTTCGGTCACGTCCGGCGCGCCCTTCACGCGAATGACCTCGTTGCGAACTTCGCACGGGGCGAACGTGCCGTCGCTCCGGCGCGCCGAGCGGTTGTCGGGCCCGAGCGTTTCAAGAAAGAGGTCGGTGTTGTCGGTCAGGGCCGCGGTGACGCCCCACGCGGCGAACCCGTTGTGCCCGATGGGGAACCCCGGCGTGCCCGCGAGCGACGCCCCCGCGACCGCCCAGTGCGGGGTGCGCACGTGCGCCAGGTACCACGGCGGCGGGGCGGTCGGGCTCAGGTGCGGGTCGCTCGCGAGCAGCGGCTTGCCGGACGCGGTGCGCGAACCGCCGATGGCCCAGTTGTTCGACCCGCCCCCGCGCGGCAGGTACGCCCGAAGTGCGGCGAGGTCGGCGGCCAGGCGCTCTGTCAGCCGCGCGCCGACGGCCGGCGTCGCGCCGGGAACGCCCGCCTCCGGCCAGCGCCGCGCCTCGCTCCCGCACGGGTCGAGCGCCGCAAGGG
>JBJSXS010000261.1:0-2936 GCA_046086545.1 Gemmata sp. | reverse complement strand
TGGACACGAGTGCAAGTGGCACGGTCGCGTTAAGGGCGGATTGTCCGTGCGGTACAGCCCCCTGTCAAGCACCGTAGACACGCGGCCCGCCCGCGCCGGGCGATCGCGACACGCCCGCGCGTTTTTCACCGCGGCCCCGGTCCGCTCGCGGGGCGGTCGGGAGAGGTTGCCTTGGGAGCCGTATCTCCGTCCCGCGGTGGCCGGCACCGAGACCGCCCCCCGTTTTGCCGCCGGCCCGAGTTCTGTTTCGCGACAGCCGGCGGTGGGTACTTCAGTGCCGATAAAATGGTCGGATTTCTCTGGGAGCTGCTCCGACACCTGCGGGGCACGGTAGCCGTCATCTGGGACGGCCGGGCAGACGCAAGGGTCCGGCGATCCGCGCCTTCCTGAAGCGGAACGCCGGCTGGCCAACCTCGCGCCCGACGACACCACCGAATTGGACGACTGGCCCGTCGAATACTTGGTTCAGCTGAAGTCCGACCCGAGGTTGCTGAGGGCGATCCCGGTGCGATGGGGACGCTGCTACTTTGCCGCCTTCGGCGTCGGGAGCAACTGCGCCCGCAGCCACTTCAACGCCGCGTCCAGAATTTCCGGCTTCGGGTTGATATAATGAACGTCCGAGACACCATGCGGGGCTTGTCCGAGGTACAGCACTTTCAGCGGCCGGTGGCGCTCGTTGTCGTAGATCAGGTTCGCGCCCAGGTCACGCCACTGGGTGAACGTGATCCCCGTTTTGGCATCTCCCCACTGTTGGACGATCAGGTCGTACCCGACCGGCTTCCCGTTCTCCATCCGGGACGAATACAGCGGCGTGCCCGTCGAGGATGTCAAGGCGTATTCGGGGTCTTTCGACAGGTGTTGTCGCAGGAGTTCCAGCGTTTCGGGCCAGAGCCTGTAGTGGACCTTCGGCACCCGATTCTGGCCCTCGGTCTTCACCCGCTTCTTCCAGAGCCGCCCCGTCTTCCAGTCGATTTGTTTCTTCTTCAGGTTGCCCACGTCCACGTTGTTCATGGAGCAGTTGATACCCAGGAGGGCGTACAACCGCAGGCGGGGTTTCAAGGCGGCGAGGACGGCTCGGGCGGCGGCGAGTTCGGGCACCACCGGCTCCCGCTTCGGGACGGTGATCGAGTACGCCCTCGACCGGAGGTTCCGGGGGAACTCGATCTTCTTCAACTCGCCGAGCCACTGGACCCACTGCTTGAACCGCTGCCACCGCTTCCTCTTCCCGACCGGGCCGTACTTCAACGTGATGATGCACTGGAACACGTCCGCCAGAAGGTCCTCGTTGATCCGGGACACGGGCATGGCGGCGTTCAGTACGATCCGTTCCCCGATGCGCCGGGCGGCGGCATCCGGAACGGCGAGCCGCAGGTCCTTCCACTCCGCCACGAAGCCGATGATCTCCCGGACCGACTTGGGCTTCAGCCGCGTTTTCTGGAGTTCGAGCCAGGCGTCCAAAAGTTTGCCGACCGTGGCGCCCGGCTCAGTCACCGGCGTCCGCTTCACACGGTCCTGCCACAGCTGGCGAGCGCCGAAGAAGTGCGACAGCATCGTGGGGTCAAGGTCAGGCGGAACCTGACCGCCCATCATCTCGAACAGCCGAAGGTTCTCGGCCACCGCGCCCGCGTCGGCAAGCGGGAGGGGTTGTTCATCCGGGCAGTTGAGGGGGGCGATCTCGATGGCCTTCTTGGCCGCGAGAAGGCCCGGCAGCTCGTCCGGCCCGGCGTATAAAATGCGGCTGTCGACCTCATCCAGACCGGCCCGACGGGGGTTGTGCGGCACCCCGTCCGCGTCCACCCGCTCGTCCGTAGCCAGCTCGGCCCGGAGAGCGGCCCGTTTCAGTTTGTCGAACCACACCCGCGCCGCCGGGAGCGAGTCGTCCTGGTTCCACTTGCAGCGCGGGAGGCCGAGGTCGTCACAGGTGATCCGGTGCCGGACCCCGTGGATTTCCTTGGTCCAGCGGTAGTTCGGATGGCCTTCCCAGCCTCTCATGCGGGTGCGTGGCATGTTGCCCTCCCTGTTTTCGGGAGTTTTTGTCGGGAGTTCGGGGCTGTAAACGGGGCGGAACTCCCGAAAATATAGCAAAATGCCCTGGAAAATCAACTAAACAGTAGGTCTTCGGAACCGAGGGTTACAGGTTCGACTCCTGTCGGGTGTACTCCGCTCCTTGCCCCTTTCTGACCCGCGATCCGGCCCGGTTATGGCCGGCGCGGGGCCGCGGTGTAAGATACGTGTATCTCACCCCGCGGCCCCGCGCGAGCACCTGCATGTCTGCCTCGACCACCGTACGACACCCGAAAGGCAAGAAGGACGGCTCGTTCCAGCCGGCGAGTTCGTTCGCGTGGGCGCTGTTCGACTCCACCGTCGGCGCGAAGGTGATCGTCGCGCTGTCGGGCCTGGGGCTGGTGGGGTTCGCCGTGTTCCACATGATCGGCAACCTGAAAGTGTTTCAGGGCCCCGAGGCGATCAACGGCTACGCGTACTTCCTGACGCACAGCCTCGGCGCCCTCATATGGGTAGCTCGGGCCGGGCTGCTCGCGATCTTCTTGTTGCACCTCACGCTCGCCATCCGGTTAACGCTCCGTTCGCGGGCCGCGCGGCCGGTCCCGTATGCGTACCCCGGGCACGTGCAGGCCACGCTCACCAGCCGCACCATGATCTGGAGCGGCGGGGCGGTCGGGCTGTTCATCCTGTTCCACCTCGCACACTTCACCTTCGGCCTGGTTCACGGGGCCGAGGTCGAGCCGGGGAAGGTGCTGAACTATCTGGAGTTGCACGACAAGTCGGGGCGGCACGACGTGTACAGCATGCTGGTGGCCGGATTCACGACGCCCTGGCTGGCGGTGCTGTACGCCGTTGCCCAGGTGGCGCTGTTCCTGCACCTGTTGCACGGCATCCAGAGTTCGTTCCAGACGCTCGGGCTGAAGAACAACCGG
>JBJSXS010000260.1:0-8673 GCA_046086545.1 Gemmata sp. | reverse complement strand
GGTCGAACCCGCACCCAAGCCGGTGGCCCCGCCGCCTGTCACCGCGGCGACCCCGCCGGCGGCGGGTTCGGCCCCGGTCCCTGTGGCCCCGCTCGCGGCGCGCCTCCTCGCGCGGCTCAGCAAGCGGCAGCTCACCGTCGGCGCGTCGGCCGTGTTCAGCCTGTTCGCGGGCATCGGCGCGGTCCGCATGATGTTCCCCGCGCAGGACACGGCCACCGCGCCGGTGGCCTGGGTCAGTGACGAGAAGATCAAACTGAGCCCGCCGGCGCAGAGCGCGCCGCCGGCGCCCAAGGTCGCGGCCGAACCGTCGAGCGCGCTGCCGCCGCTGCCGAGTTGCTCGGCTGGTGGCCCGCCCGCAACCCTCAAGCCGACCGAGGTGCGCCCGATCCCGGGGCCGACCATCGCCGTCGAGTCGCGGGTGCCGCCGCCCGACTTCGCGCCGCCCCCGGCCGGACTCGTCCGCACGGGCGCCACGCTCCCCGCAGAGCCGCCCGCCGGTGTCGTCCCGCCGATCACCCCGGCGCTGCCGCCGCTGCCGCCGCTGCCGCCGCTGCCGGTCGGGTCGGGCGGCACGACCGTCCCGCCGCCGAGCGGGGTGACGCCGCCCGCCCCGGTGCTGCCGAAGCCCGACGTGCCGCCGCCACCCCCCGCCGGTGCCGGTTCGCCGCTGCCGGTTCCGCCCCCGAGCGGCGTCGCGCCGCCGGTCGTTCCGCCGCCGTCCGTAGAACTGGCACCGAAACTGCCCGCCCCGCCCGTCCTTCCGGTGCCGGACGCGAAGCCGCCGGTCGGGGGTCCCGCGCCGGCGGTCGAGCCGCCCAAACCCACCCTGCCGCCGCTGCCCGACGTGAAGCCGCCCAGCGCGCCGGACGTCAAGCCGCCGGTCGGGGTCGCCCCGCCGGTCGGGGTCGCCCCGCCGGCCGCGCTGCAGATCGATCAGGGTTCGCCCGCGGCGAAGCCGCCGGTGCCGGACTTCCGGCCGCCGCAGCCCGACGTGAAGGCACCCGTGTTCGACCCGCCGGGCGGCGCCGGGACGACCGGGTTCAACAAGCCCGCGGGCTCCACCGACGTGAAGCCGGCCGAACCGGACCTCGGCCCCAAGTTCGCGCCCAAGACGACGTTCGATGTGGACGTGTACGACCCGAAGGCGGGCGACACCTACGAGACCGTTAGCCAGGAGTTCTACAACGACAAGCGGTTCGCTCAAGCGCTCCGGGCTTACAACCAGAACGCCGCGCTCCAGGCGGGCCGCTACGTCAACGTGCCGCCCGTTCACGTGCTGAAGCGGCAGTTGCCCAGCCCGGGCGGCGACGTGTGGAACGTGGTGCCGGTCGGCGCGTCCGGCGGCGGCCCGCTTTCGGCCTCGACCGAACCGCAGTGGGGCGCGGCCCCGCGCGCGGACGGGCGCAAGACCTTCACCGTGCCCGCCGGCGGGCTGACGCTGCCCCAGGTGGCGAAGCAAGCACTCGGCAACGAACAGCGGTGGCGCGACATCTACGACCTGAACCCGCAGGTGACGAAGCCGTCGGAGCTGCTGCCCGCGGGCAGCGAGCTGAAACTCCCGTAGAACCGCAGGTGGCGCCGGAGGCCCCTTACGGTATAGTGCCGGGGAGCGCGCGCCCGGCTCCCGAGGGGCGCGCCCGAAACGGAGATCACCATGAAGCGCTTTGCGGTCCTCGGTGTCGTCGGCGTTGTCGTGCTCGCGGCGACCGGGTGCGGCGGGCCGGACTCGCTGATGAAGGAGTACATCGCCAACCTCAACGGGCTGTCCGACGCCATCGAGAAGAAGGAGTCGAAGGACCGGGTGCAGGCCGCCGCCGACCGGGTGAAGGCGACCCAGGACAAGATCGACAAGCTGAAGCTGAGCGAGGGCGAGAGGGACGGCCTCAAGAAGAAGTACCAGCAGGACTTGGAGGCCGCGGTCAAGCGGGTGCTGGACGCGAGCCTCAAGGCCGCGATGGAGGGCGGCGCCGAAGGCCTGCCCCGCCTCGACATGCTGAAGAAGTGACGTTGCGCCGCGGGACCGGCCGGAAGGCGGCCCGCGGCACCCGGTCTTACGCCCCGTAGTCGATGTCCTCGACGCTCTTGAGCGTGTTGTTGAAGATGAACGCCTTGCGTTCGTGAACCTCCTTGCCCATCAGCGTGCGGAACATCTCCTCCGCCTTGAACGCGTCGTTCAGGGTCACCTTCAGCAGCGTGCGGTGCTCCGGGTCGAGCGTGGTCGCCCAGAGCTCTTCGGGGTCCATCTCGCCCAACCCCTTGAACCGCGTCACCGCCATGCCCTTCTCGCCCAGTCGGCGGATCTCCAGCACCAGCTCGCGGAGGCTCACGAGGCTCTTGGTGTGGCCCTCGTGGTCGAGCGTGTACCGCACCGGCGGCTCGCGGCCGGCGACGCGCTGGAGCGGCACGAGGTCGGTCGCGTCGAACCCGGTCGCCTTCATCTTGGCGAGCGCGCGGTTGAGCGCCTTCAGGTCGTGCCACTCGTCGAGCGTGTAGTCCTCGCCGAGCACCGGCTCGCGCTTGAGTTGCTCGGTCATCTCGGCCTTGAACGCGGTCACCTCGTCCGTGGTGCGGAACCAGTGCTCCTTGTTCCTGGCCCGCTCGTACACGTGGTACGTCGGGAACGTGCCGTCGGTCGCGCGCGGCAGCAGCTCGTCGACGGTGCGCCCGCGGCGCTCGAGGCCCACCACCGCCGTCTCGGCTTCGGTGAGGGTGGGCAGCAGTCGGGCGAGGTCGTCGCCGGTGACGGTGCGGGGCGGCGCCCCCGGCATCGTGACGTGCAGCGTGGTGGCCTTCAGCCCGCGGGCGGTCAGCTCGGCGACCATCTCCTCGCGGGTCTGCACGAACCGCGTGTCCTTCTTCTGGGTCACCTTGTACAGCGGCGGGCGCGCCACGAACACGTGCCCGGCCTCGATCAGCTTGCGCATCTGGCGGAAGAAGAACGTGAGCAGCAGCGTGCGGATGTGCTGCCCGTCCACGTCCGCGTCGGTCATGATGATGATCTTGCCGTACCGGACCTTGCTCACGTCCTCGACGTTGTCAATGTCCACGCCCACGGCGGAGATGAGGGCCGAGATCTCGTTGTTCTCGAGCAGCTTTTCGAGCTTCGCCTTCTCGACGTTCAGCACCTTGCCCCGCAGCGGCAGGATCGCCTGGAACTGCCGGTTGCGGCCGCTCTCGGCGCTGCCGCCGGCCGAGTCGCCTTCGACCAGGAACAGCTCGCTCTTGTCGCGCTCGCGGGTGGTGCAGTCGTACAGTTTGCCCGGCAGCCCGCCGCCGCTCAGGATGCTCTTGCGGTCCTTGAGCAGCGCGCGGGCCTTCGCCGCCGCGAGCCGCAGTTCGGCGGTCAGCGCCACCTTCTTGCAGATGCGGGCCGCCTCCTTCGGGTTCTTCTCCAGGTACTCGGTGAGGAACTCGTACACGATGCTGTTGACGATCCCCTCGACCTCGGGGTTGTTCAGCTTGATCTTGGTCTGCGACTCGAACAGCGGGTCCGGGTGCGACACGCTGACCACCGCGGTCAGCCCGGCGCGGAAGTCCTCGCCCTTCACTTCGAGGTCCGGCTTGAAGTGCCCTTCCTTCTTGCCGTAGGCGTTGATCGCCTTCGTGAGGCCCGAGCGGAACCCCGAGAGGTGTGTGCCGCCGACCGGGTTGTACGCGTTGTTGGTGTAACAGCGGATGCGCTCGTCTTCGCCGTTGGTGTACTGGACGGCCACCTCGACCGCGACCTTCAGCCCCATGCCCTGCGTCTCGGGGGTGCTGTGTTCCACCTCTTTCTGAACGTAGACGGCCGCGTGCTCGGGCGTCTCGCCCTGGTTCTCGTTCAGCCAGACGACGTACTCCGCGATGCCGCCCTCGAACTTGAAGTGGGCGACCTTACCGGTCCGGTCGTCGGTCAGCGTTATGGCGAGCCCTTTGCACAGGTACGCGATCTCGCGGAACCGGTCCTCGAGCGTCCCGTAGTCGAACTCCAGGGTGCCGAAGAACTCGGGCAGCGGGTCCGGGCGGAAGGTGATCGTGGTGCCGCGCTGCCCGGCCGGCGCCGGCCCGAGGTCCTGGAGTTTGCTGGTCGCGTACCCGCGCTCGAACTCCATCTTGTGAACGCGGCCGTCGCGCCGCACCTCGACCTCGCACCACTCGGACAGCGCGTTCATGGCCTTCGCGCCCATGCCGTGCAGCCCGAGCGACACGCGGTACGCGGCGTTGTCGAACTTCCCGCTGTTGCCGGCGACGGTCAGCGCCTCTTCCAGCGCCGACTTGCCGGTGTCCTTCTTGACGCCGACGGGGATACCGCGGCCGTCGTCCGCGATGGTGATGGACCCGTCGGCGTGGATGGTGACGGCGATGCTCTTGCAGTGCCCCGCGAGCCACTCGTCCACGGAGTTGTAAACGATCTCGTAGACGAGGTGGTGCAGCCCGGACGACTGCGTGTTGCCGACGTACATGCCCGGGTTCTGGCGGATGTGGGCCGCGTCCTTGAGGCTCTTCATGTGAGCCTCGGTGTACTCTCCGGTCGGCGGCGTTTCGGTGCTCATCTCGTTGCGGCCCTCCTGTTGTCAATCGTTTGTGTTCACCACGCGGCGGCGCGGAACTTGATGTCGGTGAGCGGCACCCCGGGCATCGCGGTCCGGAGCTTGGTCAACAGGCCCCGCTTGTGGAACTGCGTTAACTCGGACATGAGCACCGCGTTCCGCACCGCGACCTCCAGCACCCCGCGCTTCATGCCGAGCACCTGCGTGTCCTTCAGCAGTTCGGCGCCCGCGGCCGCGGCCCACGCGCCTTCGAGCCGCAGCCGGTCGTTCTTCCGGCCCCAGCCGCGCGACGTGAACATGCGGCCGAGCGTGTCGGCCAGCAGCTCCTGTTGCCCTTCCCGCTGTTTGTTGCTCATCGCCGCGGTTCCGCGTTCCTGCGTTCCACGTTAAAGACGCCCGGCCGGGTTCCAACTTGGAACGCGGAACTCTGGAACCCCTCTCACCCTGTGAGGGGCATCACGAGGTAGGTGTACTTGTCGCAGGTGAACAGCGCGGCCCGCAGCCCGGTGGACATCTCGAGCACCACCGTCGGCTCGTTCTCGACGGCCCGCAGGAACTCGATCAGGTACTGCGGGTCGAACGCGATCTCCGTTTGCGGGCCGTGGTACTCGGGCAGCTCCAGCACGACTTGGCTGGCACCGGTCTTCGCGCCGCGCGCCTTCATCGTGACCGTGCCAACGTCGAACGTCATGTCCACGCGCATGCTCTCGTCGTCGGTCATGATCGCGGCCTGACGCACGCGCGCGAGGAACGCCTGGGTGGGCAGCCGCACCTTCTGGGTGGCGTCCTTCACGGTCTTCGCGATGATGTCCCGGTACGGCGGGAACTTGCCTTGCACCAGCGACGTGTAAATCATCGCGCGTTCGGTCTGGAACAGGGCGTCGTTCGCCCGCAGGCCCACGCGCACCAGCTCGTTGTCGTCGGTCAGGTTCCGCTCGAGCAGCCCGACGGCCTTGAGCGGGACCAGGTGAACCGCCTTTACGTCGTCCGCGACGCCGTACACGCTCGCCGGCCCCGGGCACACCGCGAGCCGCTTGGTGTCGGTGGCGACCAGCCGCGCCTCCTTGGCTTCCGCCTCCCAGAGCACGCCGGTCAGCGCGAACCGTGCGGTGGTGTCCTTCTTGTCGGCCGCGAACGCGGTGCGGCGGATCATCGTGCGCAGCGCCCCGGCGCTGATCTCGTGGTACCGCCCGCCGTCGTTGAACGTCGGGATGTCGGGGAACTCGTTCACGTCCAGGCTCGGCATGTCGAACCGGCCGCCGCTCGTTTTCGCGACGATGGCCTCGGTGCCCGCGTCCAGGCTGATGTCGGGGTCGCTGCTCTCCTTCAGGATCTTCATCAGCTCGATGATGGGCAGGAGGCACGACCCGGCCCGTGTCACCGTGATGCCGCGCAGCTCGTACCGGATGCCCACCTCCATGTCGTAAGCGACCAGCGTGAGCGCGTCGTCCTGTGCGACCGCCTTGATGTTGCTCAATGCCGGTTTGGTGGTCCGCTGCGCCACCGCTGCCGAAACGAGCTGACACGCGGTGAGCAGGCTGTCCCGCTGACACGTCACCTTCATAGCGGTCTCCTGGCCTTCCGTGGGTTAGGGCGTTTTGAGCTTCGCGTCCTGCTCTGCCCGTTTACTTGTTATCCTTAATTTTAAACATCCAGCAGCAGTAGTAAGGTGGCGCCCGTTTCTGGCGCGCACTCCCCTTCACCGCTCGGAAGTCCTCGAATCACAAGCACGTCGCCGTTGTGAGCGCCTGTGGAAAACCTGGCGCGCGACTGGCGCGCCCCTGTCCTTCCGCGGCGCGCCTATCACGTCGCTCGTCGGCCGTCCGTAACCCGTGCCGCCGCGCGCCAGTCGGGAAAGCCCGCGCGCCAGTCGCGCGCCAAGTTTTCCACAGGTTTGGCGCCAGCTTGCCCCCGGGACCGACGCTAAACCAGGACACCGCGTAGGTCGCTCACCTGTTTCGCCAGCGCCGCGTCGCCTTCGAGCTCTTGCGCCACCTTGCGGCACGCGTGCAGCACCGTTGTGTGATCGCGCCCGAACGCCGCGCCGAGCCGCGGGAGCGACAGTTTGGTCAGCTCCCGCGCGAGGAACATCGCGACCTGCCGGGGCCGCATCACGGACCGCAGGCGGCTGGGGCCGAGTAGCTCCTTCTCGCTCACGCCGAACGCCGCCGTCACCCGCTCCACGATCCTCGAAACGTCGGCCGTCGAGGATGTCGGTTGCCCGGTTTGCGCCAGCGTTTGCTGCACGTCCGGGCGCGTAAGTGGGCCGGGGAAGGACTTCGCCACCTGCGCGAGGTTCTGCAACAGCCCGAGCGCGGCCCGGACCCCGCCGCCGGTGGCCTGCTCGGCGAGCCACGTCAGCGCGTCGTCGTCGAGCCGCACACCCTTCTGGGCCGCCACTTCGGCCAGGATCGCCCGCCGACTCGGTACCGCGAGCGGGTCGAGCCGCACGACCAGTCCGGCCGACAGACGCGACGTTAAGCGTTGCGGCAGAAGTAGTTGGGATGGACCGGCGCTCGCGGTCACCACCGTCGCCCGCCGGCGCGAGGCGCGCGCGTCGATCAGGTCGCACGCGACGTCCGCACTCTTCGCGGGCAGGTGCTGAACGTCTTCCAGTGTGAGGAGGTCGCACTCGGTCAGCGCGCGGTCGGTCAGCGATTCGTCCGGCGACCGGGCCACGTCGCCCGCGGAAACCACCTGCGCGGTCGCACCGTCGGGCGCGGTTGTGAGTTGGGCTACAAGGGCCGCTCCGAGGCGCGACTTCCCGGTGCCCGGCGGGCCGTGCAGCATCAGCGGGTTCGCCCCCACGCGCTTGCGAGCGAGAACGGCCCTGCACACCGCCCGCGCCGCGCGGACCGCGACGCGGTTTTCCGGCAGCACGAGGAAGCCGTTCCAGCGGGTCGCTGGGGTGCCCAAAATCGCCTCGTTTCCCACGTTTCCTGAGCGCCAGAAACCGGCGTTCGTTCGATCAGTATTTTAGCGATTCCGGCCCTTTCGGTAAAGGCCAATGGGTCGTCGTTAAGGGCTTTAATTGCAATAAGTTGCGGTTTCTGTCAAAGTCACTTTCGGGGGTTGAGTGCGGGTGGGTAAAACCGCCCCTGTTTCCCGCGCGCCCGCGGCCCGGCGCGTATCATTTCAGAACGATGAAACTCGTTGACAAACAGCTCCTCCTTGACCTCCACAAACCGGGGTGGGCGGCGTTCCGGCTGACGGTCGCGTACACCTCTGCGTTCTTCGCGCTGCTCGCGGCCGTCGGCTGGGCGGTCGCGGGCGAGCAGTACGCGCTTTTGGTTCCGCTGGTACTGGTGCAGGCGTTCGTGATGCACGCCCACCTCATCGCGTTCCACGAGGCGGCGCACGGTGCCTTGTGCCCGGTCGGGTTCATTAACGGCTACCTCGGGCGCGTGACCGGGCTGTTCAGCTTCATGAGCCTGACGCTGTACCGGGCGTCGCACCACTGGCACCACGCGTACATCGGCGACGTGCGGGACGAGGAGTTCTGGCCGCTGAACGACCCCAGCGCGGGCAAAGGGAAGCGGCGCCTCGCGGCCTTCTGCGAACTGTTCCTCGGGCTGGCCTGGACCCCGTTCCTGTTCCTGCGCTCGTTCCTGCGCAAAGACACCGCCGTGCGCGCGCCGGCGGTGCGGCGCCTGATCTGGGCGGAGCTCGTCGCGCTGGCGCTGTTCTGGGCCGCGATTGTGGCCGCCGTTGCGTGGTTCGGCGCGTGGGGCGTTCTGGTCGCCGGGTACCTGATTCCGGCGGTGGTCGCGGGGAACGTGCAGAGCTGGCGGAAGTACATCGAGCACGTGGGGCTGACCGGCGCGCGGGCCGTCGCGCTGACGCGGAGCGTGCGGAACCCGTCGCGCGCGGGGCGGGTCCTGGCGTGGCTCCTGTTCCAGGAGCCGTACCACGACGTTCACCACCTGTACCCGAAGGTGCCGCAGGAGGCGCTGCCAACCGTTGCGGCCGCCGAGCACCCGCTCCCGCCGGAACTGCCGGTGTTCCGCACCTATTCGGCGGCGCTCGCGGATTTGCTTCGCGGGCTGGGTGATCCGAAGTTCGGGAAGGCGTGGGCGCCGCGCAGAGAAGGAGTGAAGGGGTGAAAGTGCGAGCGGGGCGGAGGACCGGCATTGAGGCCCGGTCC
>JBJSXS010000259.1:0-14472 GCA_046086545.1 Gemmata sp. | reverse complement strand
GTAAGACGTGCTCGCTGTGGTCAGCGCTACCCATTCGGCCCGCTCTTTTTCTTCCCTGGCCGCCTTCCTGCCGTCTTCCGCCCCGGCCGGTAACCGGCTGGCTTCGGTGGACTCGCCCCGCGTTCGCCGGGACGTTCACCTTTGGCGGGGTTGGCAACGGTGTGATAATGGTCGTTGTCACCGTGGACGGCACGGTTGGCTTGCCGCCTACGAGCTTCGAGTGCTTCCTTCGGTGGGTTCTCTGGGATTAGCCCTTCACACCCGCCAATGAGGTCGGAACGTCCTGCTTCGATCAAAGCCTCGCGGACGGTGAAGTAGTTCTCTGGCTTGAAGAACTGCATCAGGGCTCGCTGCATTTTCCGGTCTTTGATGCCTTTTGCGACCTGAACTTCCTTCTTGGTGAACGGGTCAATTCCCGTATAGTAAAGACATGTGGCGATGTCGAACGGGGCCGGGATGAAGTCCTGGACCTGGTCCGGCCGGTACCCGTTTTGCTTCAGGTAGAGCGCGAGGTCGATCATCTCCGCGAGGTCACTGCCGGGGTGACTCGCGATGAAGTAGGGCACGATCTGCTGCTTCGGCTTGCCGGCGTCGGCGCTCGCTTGCCGGAACTGCTCCGCGAACGCCCCGAAGTTGTCGATGCCCGGCTTCTTCATCAGCTCCAGCACTTTCGGGCTGGCGTGCTCGGGCGCGACTTTCAGGCGCCCGCCGGTGTGGTGCTCGGCCAGTTCGCGCACGTACTCCGGCGACAGTTGCGCGAGATCCATGCGGATGCCCGACGACACCAGCACCTTACGCACGCCCTCCGTCTCGCGCGTGTTGCGCATCAACTGGATCAGCGGCCCGTGGTCTGTGGTCATCAGCTTGCACACGGTCGGGTGAACGCACGACAGGCGCTTGCACTTCGCCTCGACCTCGGGCCGCGAGCACCGCATGGCGTACATGTTGGCCGTGGCGCCGCCGATGTCGGAGATGATGCCCTTGAAGTCCGGGTCGGCCGCGAGCTTCTCCACTTCCCGTTGCACGCTCTCCGCCGACCGGCTCTGGATGATGCGCCCCTGGTGCGCGGTGATCGAGCAGAACGTGCAGCCCCCGAAGCACCCGCGGAGGATCGTGACCGAGTCCTTGATCATCTCGTGGGCGGGGACCGGTTCCGTGTACGAGGGGTGCGGGCGCCGGTTGTACGGCAGGTCGTACACCGCGTCCATCTCGCTCTGCGACAGCGGGAACCCGGGCGGGGTCTGTACAACCGCCTGGCGGTCGTGAAACTGCACCAGCGTGGCGGCGTTGAACGGGTTCGTGTTCGTGTGAATAATGCGCGTCGCTTCGGCGAACGCAAGTTTGTCGTCGCGCACTTCTTCGTAACTGGGCAAGACGGACGCGCTCGCCTTCGGGTCTCGGCTGACCCGGGCTTTGAGCTCGTCGGATTCCTTGGCACCCATCGCGTATGTCACGCCGCGGAGCGCGCGGAGGTCTCGCAAGGTGCCGCCGGCCTTGAGCTTCTGTGCGATGGCGAGGATGTTTTGCTCGCCCATCCCGTACACGACGAGATCGGCCTTCGAATCAAGTACGATGGACCGCTTGACCGTGTCGGACCAGTAGTCGTAGTGAGCCAGCCGGCGGAGCGACGCCTCGACCCCGCCCGCGATCACCGGCACCCCCGGGAACGCCTCGCGCGCCCGCTGGCAGTACGCGAGCGTCGCGCGGTCGGGGCGCAGGCCGATTCTCCCGCCGGGCGAGTAGGCGTCGTCGTTGCGCACCTTTTTGTTCGCGGTGTAGTGGTTGATCAGCGAGTCCATATTGCCCGCGCTCACCGCGAAGAACAGCCGCGGGCGCCCGAACTGGCGCCAAGGTTCGCACGTTTTCCACTCGGGCTGGCTCAGGATCGCGACCCGAAACCCGGCCCGCTCTAGCACGCGGTGAAGGATCGCCATCGCGAACGAGGGGTGATCGACGTACGCGTCGCCGCTGACGAAAACCACATCCACGTAATCCCAACCGCGGGCGGTCACTTCCGCGGCCGTGGTCGGGGCAAACGGTGCCGCGTATCGCTGTTGCCACATCGGAAGGGAGACGCGGCCCGGAACCGTGGACATCACGCACCACCGGAATTGAAAAAGACTATTCAACAGAGTTATAGCAGGTGCCCGAACGGCCCGCGTCTCGCCCTTCTGCTAATCGGGGCGCATGTGTGGTGTTGCGGGAACTTAACTTCTGCTCGCGCACAGCCGAAATAACCGTTAAAGTTAGCGCCACCGCTTAAATTGGTAGACCGCGCGTACTTTCCGCCCGGTTAGGACTTCCGTCATACGCTGCCTTTGGGTATCCTTCGATATTGAGGAGTGGTTACGTCCCACTCTCAATTGTGAACAAGACCGGTCCTGGCTACCCCTAAACAGCTGGAGATCGTCCGTCATGGCCTGCGTCACCGTTCGTGCCAGGCTGGTGGCCTTGATTCTGGCCCTCCCAGTCGCGCTGACTCTGGAAACCCGAGCGAACGGCCAGGAACCGGCCCTGGAGGTCTTCTACTCCAAACTCGAACCCAAAGCCAAAGAGCAGTTCAAATACAAGTGGAAGGGACAGGATCGGGTCTGTACCGCCGGCGTGTTCCGGTGGGAGGTGCCCACGACCGAGTTCGGCACGCAGGGTCTCGACCGGAACTTCGCCGGCTACTGCGCCGAGGTTCTGGTGCCGATCACTGCGGACAAGTTGTACCGGTTTCAGACTAACAACATTTACGCCATCGAAAACTACAACGTAGCCGGCGCCAACGCCCGAGCCGATCGCACAGTGTGGGACTGGCTGCTCGGCCAGCAGCACGCGGCACTACCGGACGATGCGGCGGGGCGGGCCGCCGAGCGCCGCACCAAGTACATCCTCGAACTTTTCGGCCGCTACTTCCACGACCCGGTGCTGAAGGCCGTTGACACGGACGAAGCGGTCGCGTTCCAGATCGCACTGTGGGAAATCATTCAGGAGTCCGAGCCGGTCGTCGACGGGGCACTTAAACTTGACCTGTTCAGCGGCGACTTCCAGGCCAACTATCCTAAGGACGGCGCTCCGGCATACGTGACCCGTGCGCAGGCCTTTCTGAACTCGCTCACCGGTACCGACGATGCTCTGTTCTACGAGAACCCGGACCTGCGCGGCCGCGAACTGATCCGTCTGAAAGGCATCGAGAACGCCGAGCGGGTTGTCGCCCAGTCGCAGTACGCTTTGCGGTTTAAAGGCGGCGGTGGTGTCGGCGGCGGTGCGTTTGCCCGCGCGCTGACGGCCGGCGGTTCCGGCTTCGGCGGCCCGCCGGTCGGCGGTGCCTCTGGCGCAGGCGGGTACGGTGGTGGGTATGGCGGCGGCGCCGTCCTCGGTGGCACACCTGGCAACGGAAACACCTACAACACCACTCCTGGCGATATCACCATCAACAAGCCGCCCAACGGCGGCCCGGATACTCCGATACCGCCCGACCCGCCACCGCCCGACCCGCCCCTCCCGCCGCCGTCCAATCCGGTGCCGGCTCCCGCCGGTTTGGTGCTAGGGGCTATCGCCCTCGGGACGCTTGGCACCTGGCGGCTGACTTCTCGCGCGCAGAAGTCGAAGTGATTTCACCGGACTCGGAGGAACGGCCGGCAACGTTGTGCCGGCCGTTCCTTCGTTTCCTCTCCATACTGGGAGTTCGGCGTGGAAGTCATCGAGTACCGCGGCTGGAAGAACAACCTGCTCCTGGGTAATGGCGAAGTGGAACTGGTCGTCACCCTGGACGTAGGGCCGCGCGTGATCGCGTACCGACTGCCGGGCCGGGCCAACGTGCTAAAGAACTACGACAGCATGATGGGCGGGACCGGGGAGGCCGAGTGGCAGATTCGCGGCGGGCACCGCTTCTGGCTCGCGCCCGAAGACCTCACCCGCACATACTTCCCCGACAACCGGCCGGTGCAGTGGGAGCAGTCCGGCCCGCGCGCGGCCCGGTTCGCCCCGCCACCGGAAACTCACTACGGCGTGCAGAAGGTGATGGAGTTGTCGCTCGGCGCGAAGGGCACCCGAGTGGACGTCACCTTGCGGGTCACCAACATCGGCAAGGAGCCGACCGAACTCGCGCCGTGGGGGCCGACGGTGATGGCGCCCGGCGGCGTCGAGATCATCCCGCTGCCGCCCAAGAAGAACCACCCCGGGCACCCGAGCAACGCGAAGTCCCCGGCGGACTACGCGCCCAACCAGGAACTGATCCTCTGGCCGTACTTCGATTTCGCTGACACTCGGTGGACGTTCGGCAAGAAGTACGCCTTCTTGCGCCAGGACGTGAACAAGGGGCCGACCAAAATCGGCCTCGCGCACCGCGCGGGGTGGGTGGCGTACCTGAACGGCGGCGTACTGTTCGTAAAACGGTTCGACTACCGCGAGGGCGCGGTGTACCCCGACCTCGGAACGCGGTACCAGACGTTCTCGAACGAGGACATGCTCGAAATGGAGACGGTCGGCGAACTGGTGACGCTCGCTCCCGGTGCGTCGGCGGAACTGAAGGAGTCGTGGGAACTGTACGGCGACGTACCCCCGGTGCGTTCCGAGGCGGACGTGGACCGGGTGATCCTGCCGCTGCTCGGGTGAGGCGCTCGCCAGCGCGTGTAGCGAGGCGAGCTACGCCATGGCCCGTTTCAGGGGCCGGCTGCGAAAGGCGAGCCGGAGCAGATCACGAAGCCCCGGCTCCTCGAGTCGCTCGAGTGCTTCCTCGAACGACACCCAGACCCGGTCCCGCTGCCCCCGCTCGGGCCACTCGTCGCGCACTTCGGTCACGTTCATGCGGTACACGAGGACGTGCAACTCGCGGCCGAGTTTCTCGTAAGCGTAGGTTCCGAGCGGGTCGGGCTCGAGCGCGCCCACCAGCCCGGCTTCCTCCCACGCTTCCACCAATGCGGCCTCGGCTGGGGTGTGGCCGGGGTCGATTTGCCCTTTGGGCAGGACCCACCGGCGACCGTTGCTGGAGGTCACCAGACACACCCGGCCGTCCCGAACCGGTATAGTTGCGGCCTGTCGCCCCCAACTTGGCATCGGCGCCCTCCCAGTGGGAACACTGACCCGTATCTTGACCCGTCGGCGGTGCGCGTCAAGAGCCTGCGGTGGTGTTGGGTAGATTAGCAGCGCGGGGGCGTACCGCGTTCAAAATTCCCGCGCAATTAGCGCCCGAAGGATTACCCGGCCCTCCGGGTGCCACGCACGAGGCGATTTTCATGCAGTCCGATGCGCTGACCGTTCGGGACGTGATGCAACCTCAGCCCGTTCTGGTTGCCCCCGAGTGCCCGCTGCGGGCCGTGATGGCGGAAATGAACCAGCGCCGGATCGGCGCCGTGGTCGTGGTGCGCGCCGGCGACGAACTGGCCGGCATCTTCACCGAGCGCGACCTGATCCGCCGGGTTGCCGACGTGGACCCGGGGTGGCGCGACACGCCGGTGTCCGATTGGATGACCTCGAACCCGCACACCATTCTCCCCGACGTGCGATGGGAGGAGGCGGTTGCGGCGATGCACCGGCACCGGGTCCGGCACCTGCCGGTGCTGGACGGGCGGCGCGTGATCGGAATCATCACGTCGCGGATGCTGATGAGCCAGCGGGCCGAGTTCCTGGACCGCCTCGTGGAGCAGCGCACCCGGCAGCTCAAGGCCGCACTGGACGAGGTCATGTCCCGCGACGCGGAGCTGCGCCAGAACTTGCGCGCCGCCGCCCGGTTCCAGACCCGACTGCTGCTCCCGCACGCGCCCCCCGAGTGGCCGGAGCTGCGGTGGGGCTTCCACTACGCGCCACTCGACCAGCTGGGGGGCGACTATTTCGACGTCGCGCAGCCGGACCCGGACCACTTCGGGTTCCTGATCGCCGACGCCAGCGGGCACAGCATCGCGGCCACGATGGTCGCGATCATGTCGCGGATCGCGTTTGCGGACGTGGCTGGAACGACCACCTCGCCCGGCGCGGTTCTGTCCGCGATGAACGTCCGACTGCAGGGGCTGGCCGACGAGCGGTTCGTGACCGCGTTCTACGGCGTGCTGAACCGCCGGACGCGGGTGCTGACCTACGCGAGCGCCGGGCACCCGTACCCCCTGCGGTACGCGGCCCGCACCGGGGCGGTCGAGCCGCTCGTGTCCCAGGGCTTCCTTCTCGGCATCATGCCCGAGGAGCAGTACCGCGAGCGCACCGTACAACTGGAGCCGGGCGACCGCTTGTGCTTCTACACGGACGGCCTGATCGAGGCGCGCGACGACCGCGGCGAGGACTACGGGCAGCAGCGCCTGGAACGTGCGCTGGAGGAGCACAGCCAGTGCCCGGCCGGCGTCCTGACCGAGCGCCTCATCGCGGACCAGCGCGCGTTCCGCGGCGACCAAAAGTTGAGTGACGACGTGACGCTTGTGGTCACCGAACTGGTCCCGTAGGACAGGCGCCCGGCCCGTCCGCACCGAACACGGGCCGGACCTGTGCTCCGGCCCCGCGGCCCGACCTACTTTGTGGCGTCAAGGAGCTTGAACGCCGGCAGGTCCGTGGGGTGAACGTCCTTCTCCAGCAGCCCGCGGCGCCTGGCCTCCCCGAACGCGGTCTCGGCCTTCGCGCGGTCCGGTTGCGTCTGGTTCAGCCGCAGCAGCGCGACGTGGAACCATCGCAGAGCGCTCGGCTCGTGGCTGATCGCTTCCGCGAGGTCGCGCTCGGCCGCATCAAACTGCTTGAGCGTGATCTGCACCCGGGCCCGCGTGTCCAGCAGCTCCCCGGTCAGCCCGCTTTCGCGGGTCGCGCGGGCGACCAACTTCAGCGCCTGATCGGCCGTGGCCTGCTCGGTGGCGAGCAACCAGGCGAGGTTGTTCAGTGCGATCACGTTGCGCGGCTCCTTGGCGACGACCGCCTCGAAGCCGGCCGCGGCCCCTTTCAGGTCGTGACGCAGCGCAAGGAATTCGGCGCGGTTCAGCATCAGCGGTACCGCGCCCGGCTCGGCGCCCAGACACCCGTCCAGCCAGCCCTGAACCGTCTCGCCCTGCCGGTCGGTGACGGCGCCGTTTCGCACGATGGCAAGGCCGGCACTCGCGCGCAGCCGCGCCGGCAGGTTGCGCCCGAGCTTTTCGATCCGGTCGAACGCGTCGCTGGTGCGCCCGTCGGCGGTCAGCACCCCGGCGATGCCGATGACCGCCTCCGGCCGGTTCGCCACGACCGCGGTGTATCGCTCGCCGGCCGCGTCGGCCATCTTCCGCGCGACCGGGGTGCCGCGCACGTTCGGCAGCCGGCTCAACTCGTCCAGCAGTTCCGCGACGCGGGCTGCGCGGATCAGGTAGTCGCCGGCGCTGGCGTCGGCCACGCGGGCGTAATCCTCCGCCACCGCAAGGCCGCGCTCGTGCCGCCCGGCCTTGCACTCGAACCGCGCTACGCTCGCCAGCGAGCCGAAGTTGCCCGCGTGCACCGCCATCAGCTTCGCCGCGAACGAGCCAGCGGCCGCGTAGTTCCCGTCCTCGACCAACTCATCGAGCGCGGCCCGCAGGTAGATCGGGTACGACGGCTCTTTCGGGTCCGCGAGCAGTTGCTGCAGGCACTCGCGGCTCGCCTTCCGGTCCCCGACGGCGCGGTGCAACTGAGACATCGCGAACATGTAGCTCGGCGCCTTGGTCTGCTGGTGCGCCGCGCCGAGCGACTCGATGGCCTTCGCCAGCACCGCGCGCTTGTCCGCACCTTCGAGATACCGGCCCAGGGTGGTCAGGACGCTCGCGGTGGCGCGCAGCTCCTCCGGGGTCGCGCTGTCGGTCGCGGTGACGGCCTTCAGCAGCGCCATCGCCCTCGCGCGGTCGTCGTGGGTGCCGCCGACCGCGTATATCATCGCCAGGTTGCGCCGCGCCCAGTCCGAATCCGCGGGCGTGATGTCGTCGTGGGCGAGAAACGCTTCGAGCACCTTCCCGCCCTCGGCCTGCTGCGACTTGCAGAGCTTCACCGCGAGCCGCGCCTGGGCCAGCGCGCGCTTGTCTTCGGGCGTGACGGCCTCCGGCGTGAACGTGCTCCCGGCAGCGGTGTCGCAGTACACCGCGACCATTGCGAAGTAGGTGCCGGCCGCCAATCGCGCGCGCGCCGCGGTCAGCACTTCCGGCCCGGCGGCCGGGTTGTCCCTGGAGACGAACAGCGCCCTGCGGAGCCAATCATCGGCATTGGCAGTGGGCGGGCGGGTGGCTTGCTCGACGAGTGCGGCTGCGTCCGGCTGGCGCAGCGCGACGGCGGTGTCGGCGAGCCACGCGGCCCCGCCCGGGTCGCGCTCCACGAGCGCCCGGCACTGGGCCAGCATCCCCGCGGCCGCGGGCGGCGGCAGGGCGGTGAGGGCGTGCGACACCGCCCGGCGGAACGGCTCGCCGGCCCACCGCGGGTCGCTCGCCAGCCGCGCGAGTACCTGCCCGAGGCGCTCGGCGGCTCCCGCGCTCGCGACGTGCACGAGCAGTGCCTCGACGCACTCGTACTTTGTCGGCTCGAGCAAGAACGCGCGGTCCAGCAGGTCTGCGGCGCCAACCTTGTCGCCCGTCAGGCGCTTGAGGCGGGCCAGCGCGAGACACACGTCGGCACGCGTCGGCGCGGCCCCGAATTCGGCGGTCATCCGGCTCGTCACGGCCGCGGCGGTCTCGGCGGTCGCGCCGCGCGCGTCGCACAGCACAACCGACGCGCCGGTCTCGCCCTCGATCTTGACCAGCGCGGCCCGGGCCGCGCTCGCGGCCTCGCCCCCGCCGGCGCGCTCGTGCAGCTTGAGCCACATCGCCGCGTTCGTCGGCTGCCGTGCGACGATCTGCCGCAGGAGGCGCGTCACGTTCGCGCCGTCGCCGATCCGGTCGTACACTTCGATGAGGCCCGCGAAGAGTCGCAGTTGCTCGTTCTCGGGCCACGTTTCCATGTGGTCGTCGAGCGGGTCCAGCGGGCGCACCCGGCCCGGCTCGCGAGCGTAGAGCGCGGCGCGGGCGAGCCGAATGTCGGCGCAGTCGCCGGCGGACGCCTGGCCTTCGTCGAGGATCGCGAGGCCGGCGGCGCACCCGTGCAGGTCTGCGGTCATCTGGGCGAGTGCCGACCAGAGGTGCGCGTCAGCCGCGCGGCGTACGGACTCCAGCCGGAGCAGCTTCACCGCCTCGGGCAGGCGCCCCTGGGCGGCCATCACATCGGCGCGGAGGATGAGCGGCTCGGACGAGTCGCGGGCGAACCGCGGCGCGAGTGCGACGGTCGCGCCTTCCACCTTCGGCCACTCGGCCGAACCGGGCGCGAGCAGCCGCGACTTCAGCTTCACCCACTGCGTCACGACGGTGCCGGTCGCGTAGGGCGATTGCAGCCCGCCCTCCAACTCGCGGGCCGCTGCGTCGAACCTGCCGAGGTTGAGGTACAGGTTCCCGAGGCCGACGCGGGCGGTCACGTTCTTCGGGTCCGCGCTCGTCACGCGCTGGTACGCCTGCTCCTCGGCCACCGGGTCGGCCAGCTTGTTGAAGCACGCGGCCAGAAGCAGGTTCAGCTGGATGACTAGGCCGGGCAGCCTCATCACCTCGGGGTCGGTCCGGAGCGACTCGATGGTCTGAGCCGCGTGCGCCCACTGCTGGTCGCGCATGGCGAGCCGGACCTTCAGATACTTCACCTGCGTGGCCGGCGCCTTTCGCGCTTCGAGCCGCCTGAGCAGTTCCGTGGTGCGGGCCGTGTCCCCCTGGTGGACGAGCAGGTCCGCCAGCGGCACCATCAGGTCGAAGCCGTCGGGCACGGCCTTCAGCCCGTCTTCGAGCACCGCGATGGAAGCGGCCATGTTCCCGCGTATGAGCTCGAGCCACGACAGCCCGCGAACGATCTTGAGGTCCTTCGGGTACAGGGTTACGGCGTCGCGCAGCAGCGCGTGAGCCGCCGGGATGTTCTTGTTCCGCTGCATGATCTCGGCCAGCAGCAGCGACGCCTGCGCGTGTTCGGGGTCGAGCTCCAGTACGCGCTGCAGGTCCGCGATGGCGCGCTGGTAAGGGGGCGCAGCCGGCGCGGGGGCGGCGGGCACGCCCCCGGCCTCGTCCGCGGTGAACGTCTCGAACCGCGCGCGGATCAGGAACGCCTCCGGCTCCTGCGGGAGCGCCTTCACCATGCGGTCCAGCACCTCGCGGGCGCCGGGCGTGTCTTCGATGTTCCTCCACACCAGCTGGGCGAGCATCTGGTAACCGAGCAGCTCCTGGGGCGCGAGCCGGACCGCGGTCTCGTAGGATGTGCGCGCGGGGCGAAACTGGTTCAGCCCGATCTGCGCCTCGGCCAACCGGTGCCACAGCGCCGCCTCGGTCGGGACCGCCTTGAGCAGCCCCTCGGCGTGGGTGACCGCGTCCGCGTACTTGCCGAGCGCCAGGGCCGTCGCCAGGGCCTCCCGGCGGATCTCGTCGCGGGCCGGGTCCAGTCGCAGGATCTTGTCGTACAGGAACAGGAGGTCGGTGCGGCCGCGCTGGCCCGGGTTGCGCTTCACGATCAGTTCGGCCAGTCGGACCTGCGCGTCCACGTCTTCGGGGTGGAACTCGAGGTACTGGCGCAGGTAGTGGGTCGCGAGTTCGAGTTTATCGGCGGCGGCCGCGCGCTCGGACTGCCGCTTGAGCGCGGCCGGGATGCGCTGGTACTGCACCGCGTGCGCACCGGCCAGGGCACCGCCAAACACGAGGAGCGCGAGAACGAGTTTGAGGAGAAATCGCTTGTTGATCGTCGGCATGTGCGCGTCCGTGCGACCGCCGCGGTCGTGTCGGATCGCCCGAATCGGACAGTTCGAGCGCGGCAGAGCCGGGATGCTACGCAATCGCGCCGCCGCGATTCAACCCCAAGCCAAAGGCCCGTGCCCTCACTTAAGGGCAGGGGAGAACGACAGACGCGGCGTTGCGCTGTCTTATCTCGCCCCGATCTTCAGTGAGGGGACCGGCGGTGCGTTCAGCGGTCTTACTTCTTCGGCTTGTGCGGCGCCGGGGCGACCGGGAGCTTTACGGCAGAGGGCGGGGCGAACTTACCGGCCTTGAACTGGGGCAGCAGCGGGCGGATCTCCTCGCTCGGCAGGATCCACGTTTCGACGCGGCCGGCGCGGGCGATGTTGATGCCCAGCACGTTGCCCTCGAGGTCCACAACTGGGCCGCCGCACTCCTTCGCGTCCACCACGAGGTCGGTCTGGAGCACCTGCGGGAACCCGGTGCGGCGCCCGGACAGGATTGTGCCCATCGAGTTCTGCACGTCGCCGCGGTCCTTAGGGGCGCTGCCGAGCGTCACCTTGAAGTCCCGGACCTCGCCCTTGCGCTTGGCCTTCACCTCGATCACGTCGCCGCCGCGGAGCGTGTCGAGGAAGTCGCGGAGGGAGGTCTGGCCGAGGATCGGCTTGCCGTTCATCTCGACGATGACGTCCTCGGCCTTCAGCCCGGCCTTTTCGGCCGCGCCGCCGGGGCTGAGTTCGGTGATCTTGGCCCCGACCAGCTTGCCGTCTGTGTCCTTCTCGTCGGCCGGAAAGATGCCCAGGTAGCCGCGGTTCGGGTTGGTTATGACGGTGTCGCGCCCGGTCAGTTTGCGGGTCATTACGCTCACGATGCCCACCGAGATCGGGTCGCTGGTCGGGCCGGCGGCGGCCAGCCAGTTGCCCTGCGGCACCTTCGTCGTGTCCGCAAACTTGACGGCCTTCAGACCCTTCACGTCCACCTTGAGCAGCGCCAGGTCCGTCTCCTTGTGGGCCGCGACCGTGGTGCCCTGGTACTCGCTGCCGTCGGGCAGGCGTACGTAGACGGTGCCGCGCAGCTCGCTCAGCTTGGTGAGGATGTAGCCGTCCGGGTCCACGATGGTACCGAGAATCGCGTCTTTGTCGTCGCACTTGATCCGGACGGTCGATTCGTTGGCTCTGGCCACGATCGGCTTGAACGGACCGAGCAGCTTGGAATCCTTACCGATCTGGGCAAAGGCCGGGGTGCCGACCAAGGTAACAACCACCGCGGTGGCGAACAGACGCGTGATCATCGGTCGTATCTCCGCGAATAGGGTGTTTGACAGGTTCTCAGCGGTACACGGCACGGCCGCGAGTGCCGTGGAGTTGGAGAGGACGGGTCACGCGCGCTCAACGGATGCGGCGGCTCTCGGGGTGTTGACCCCGCCTGCACGCTCCTGCTGCAAGCGGGGTGCCATTTCCCATCAGGATACGACGAGTCCTGCGGTCCGCACAAACGCGTTCGGTTGTTAGGCGAAGCAATTCGCGGGTCATGCCCGCTTGCTGAGGGTCACGGTCAGTGGCAGCACGGTGGTGCCGCGGCGCACGGTGAGTTTCACCTTCTCGCCGGGCTTGGCGCTCTCCATCTGCTTCCGGAACGCCTTGACGGTCTTGATGGCGGTGTCGTTGAACTTGGTGATGGTGTCGCCCGGCCTAAGCCCGCCCTTGTCGGCGGGACCGTCGGCCTCGACCTCCTTCAGCCAGGCGTCTTCCTCTTCGTCGTCGGCGAAGACGACGCCGATGTATGCCGCGTTGGCCTTGGCGGTCACGGGCTTGTCCACCCACTCGCCGGCGACCAACTTGTCCCACTCTTCCTGGAACCGGTCGGCTTGAACGTGAATGTTCTGCGAGATCGGCAGCCCGATGCGGCTGTGAATGCCGATCACCTTGCCGTTCAGGTCGAACAGTGGGCCGCCCGAGTCGCCGCCCACCAAGGTGCAGTCGGTCCGCAGCACGCTCTTGGTGGTCCCCTGGATGCGGCCCAGACGGGCCACCGGCGGGCGCCCGTCTTTGGGGCCGTTCGGGTGGCCGAGGGACACGACCCATTGGCCCTTGGGGATGCTGCCCGACTTCGCGACCGGCATGAACGGCCACTTGCCGCCCTTCGGGATCTTGTCCTTGTCCTTCTCGGTGATCTGCACCATCCCGCTGTCCATGCCCTCGTTGATGCCGAGGGTCTTACCTTCGACCTTCTTCCCGTTCGGCAACATGATCGCCACCTTGCTGCCGGCGACGAACGGCTTCGGCCTGCCTTCGAGCGCCCCCTTCTTCGGCGCCTCGTAATCACGAATCACGTGCGCGGCAGTCAAAACCAGGCCGTCCTCGGTGACGATCACGCCGCTGCCGGCACTGGCCCCGTACAGCACCGCGACCGTGGCGGGCGTACACCTTTCGACCACCTGATTCACCGTGGCCTGGAGGGCCTTCAGTTCCGATAGATCGGCCGGCGCGTCGGTCCGGTTGGGATCCCATTTTGGGGCGGGGTCTGCAGCGGGCGCCGCGGCCATCGTGAGGGCGAGCAGGAGTCCGAAACTAGCGGCCAGACGGGCCGGCCGAGGGGGTGTCATGGTGCTAACTCCGGCGGAGCGAAACGTCTCTCTGGGTGAAGAGTATCGGAGGGAATCGGGGGATTCACCATAACTCCCATGATTCTTCACTTTCTCTCATCTTCCTGTCCGGTGCAAGAGGGCGGTAATATTGTTCGCGCACAAGGTGACCGTTCGTTACACGGGCGAAAACGTAGCGGTGGGGAAAGATTGCGCATCACTGGTTACGTAGTGGCCGCTCCGTGCAGGACCGGCGTGGCGGGCGAAGGACAACCAGTATCGATTCGCCGACGCAAGTGAGGGTTCCTGAAAGACGAATTCGGTATGTTCGGGTGGTGTAATCGCCTCTTTTGTTGAGGCGGTACCCAAACAAACTGAACCACCGCGGGCCGACTGCTCGTGGGGACGGACGCCGCAACTCAGCTTACAAAGCCCTGCGGGTGGCTCGTTGGTGCCACGGGAACGCGAGTACGAGGATCGGTACGACATGATGCGTGTGTTCGCGGACGGCAGCAACGCTGTTATCGGCAGATGCCCGGACTCGTCGGCCGAGCCCCGTCCGTAGCGTACACTTTTCGACCAGCAAAGTGTTGTGATAGCACGGGCGGCCGGTCCCGGTTCCCGTCCTCGGCCGCGCGCCTCTTCGACCTCGCGCTCGAGTGCCCACGCGGGCCGTGGAACGCCGTCAGGCGCCGATGGCGGCGAGCGCGAGCTTGAGATCGTTGCGTGCGAATGGCTTCTGAAGGAACCCGGTCGCGGCGTCTCGGGTCAGTTCTTCGGGCACGGCCTCGGAGGTGTACCCGCTGCACAGGATCACCGGCACCGAGCGGCAACGGCCGCGGATCGCGGCCAGCGCCTCCGTGCCGTCCATCACCGGCATCATCAGGTCCAGCAGCACTACACGCACCCGGTCCTTGTGCGCGGTGAACAGGTCCAGCACCTCCGCCCCGTTGCTCGCGGTCAGCACCTCGTAACCCATCTGTGAAAGCATCATCTCGCCCACCTGCCGCACGGTCGGCTCGTCGT
Organism: Gemmata sp.; assembly: GCA_046086545.1. Lineage (GTDB taxonomy): Bacteria > Planctomycetota > Planctomycetia > Gemmatales > Gemmataceae > Gemmata. Next base: position 183 of record JBJSXS010000259.1, on the reverse strand, counting down.
CTGCGACCAGCGCCAGCCCGCGCGACTCGGCCGAGGGGCGCGCGGGCGCCGCGTGCGTGCGCGGGTCCGGGCGCTGCCCCGCGCTGCCCCGCGGAGCGCGGTTGTTCGGGGGGTCGTTGAGCCGGGCTGTTTGCGCCGTCGAGCCGCGCGGGGCGGGGGTCGGCGCGGGCGCGGCGGCCGGCT
>JBJSXS010000258.1:0-2849 GCA_046086545.1 Gemmata sp. | reverse complement strand
AGTGGACGACGCGCTCGCGGTCGCGCTGGTAAAGTGACCGGAACTCGTGTTCGGGCTCGGGGTGCCGGCGCCCGCGGCTGGCCCGGGTGGGCATCGCGTACGGCGCGAGCCACCCGTCCTCGAACGCGAGCCACGCGTCGGTGGTAATGGGGGAAGACATGCGGCCAGAATACCAGAGCCGACCGCCGATGACGAGGTTCGAGAGCCGTCTGTCGGAACTCACGCTGGGCGAATGACGATGTTTAGAACCTGCTCTCTACGGCACTCAAGCAAATAACGAAGAACCTGCCGACCAGTTCATCCGGTGTGTTGCCTTAATCGCCGCATCATGCGGTAGCACTTGCGCCAAGTCAGCGTAACCAGCATGAAGATGGCAAACGGCCGTCATTGCGGCGGCGAAAGTTGCCCACGGGCGAACCCCGCCGCCGCGCACGAAGTTATTTGGTCGGCGTACTCGTGTTCGCCTTTAGGGATGTCAGCGCCACCCGCGCAAAGGCTCTTCGCGTCCGATAATCCCCATAGGAACCCAAACGGGCGTCGCACTGACGGGAAGGTCGCACGCACCGTTTTGGTGGCGAGGATGTGATCTGCTTCCGTCTCATCGATTCCGTCCATTGCCCAGTTAACGAGGAAGTCCTGTGCGGACGACCACTGTCCCCAGCCTCGGTACTTTTTGTCGAGTGCCGCCCACTTCATTGCAAACGCACGATCCACCAACGCGCGGTCAAAAAACGTGTATTCGTGGGTGTTGGCCATGGCTGGGCTTTGTTGGGTTGAGCATTCAGTTACGGGAACGTTACGCGATCAGCGCGGACAAGTCAGTCATTGAGAGTTACCGCGCGCTTCTCGCGGTTCGACTGGTAAATGGCGGTGAACAGTTCGACCACCGCGCGGCCGGCGGCGCCGGTCACCAGCGGCGGGCGGTTTTCCCGGATCGCGCCCAGGAAATCGCGGATTTGTAGCGCATGATAATGGGTGGTCGCGTTCACGTTCGCGACCGCCGCCCGATCCTCGTTCTGAAACCCGCTCAACAAGCCCTCTTCGCCGGGCACGGTCCACAGGTCCGTGAGCGGCGGCTCCGCGATCTGCGACACGCCCGCGATGAACGTCGCGCCGCGGTCGGTCTCCACGCCCACCGACGCGCCCGTCGAGCCGTGGATGTGGACCTTCGTGTAGATGCCGGGCTTCTGCGACAGGCTCGTGATGATGGAGCCCAGGCCGCCGCTCTTGAACCGGATCGACGCCACCGCGGTGTCGTCCACCTCGACCGTCGGGTGGTTCAAGTTCGCCCAGTAGCCGGTGACCTCCGCGGCCGGCCCCATGAGCCACAGGAGGATGTCGAGTTGGTGCGGGGACTGGTTCACGAGAACGCCGCCGCCCTCGGTGTCCCACTTCCCGCGCCACGGGTCCGATTCGTAGTACGCCGCGTCGCGCCAGCTGTACTGGATGAACACCCCCAGCGCCGGCCTCCCGATCTTGCCGCCGTCGATCGCGCGCTTCATGCGCTGCACGGGCTCGTAGAACCGGCGCTGGCTGATGCAGCCGATCGTTATGCCGCTCTTGCGCGCGGCCGCGAGCATCGCGTCGCAGTCCGCGAGTGAGGCCGCGAGCGGCTTCTCGACCAGCACGTGAGCGCCGGCTTCGGCGGCCGCGACCGCGGCCTCGGCGTGCTGCGGGTGGGGCGTGCCGATGATGACCGCGTCCGGCCGCGCGTCGCGCAGCAGTTTGCCGAGGTCGGTACACGGCCGCGCGCCCCACTTGGACGCGAACGCGAGGGCGCGTTCGGGGCTCACATCGCACACCGCGACCAGCTGCGCTTCGGGAATGGAGGCGAGCGCCGCCGCGTGAATGCCCGCGACCTTCCCGCACCCGACGAGCGCGACACGTGCTGGAGTCATGGGGCTAAAGTAGGTGCCGGTTGCCGAGCGGCACGGCCGCGCGCGGAGCGGCGGCGTGCGGCGCCTCGCGGGGCCCGCCGGGCGGCAGCGCGCCGCCTACCCAAAATGCTCCGCGCTTTTGCGGCGCAGGAACGCGAGCGACTCGGCCATCTCGCCCATGCCGTTCATGCCGTCCTCGATGCTCACCCACCCGCGGTAGTTGTTCGCGGCGAGGATGCGGAAGATCGCGTCGAAGTCGTTCAGCCCCTTGCCCGTGACGCCGTGCCGGAGCTTGTCGAAGTACCCGATGGAGCCGTCCGCGGCGCGCAGGTCGGCGAGCGTGGCGCCGGCGGCCAGGTAGCGGTCGCTCGCGTGCATGCTCACGACGCGCGGGGCGACGGCGCGGAGCAGCTCGATGGGGTCGTCCCCGGCGACGGTCGCGTTAGACGGGTCGTACTGCACCCCGAAGTGCGTGCGGTCCTCGATGGCGCTCACGAGCGCCAGGAACACGTCGGCCTTCTGCGCGAACTCCGGGTACTTCCAGAACCCGTCCTTGTAGTGGTTCTCCAAGCCGAGAACGATGTCCAACTCGCGCGCCGCCGGCAGCACCTGGCGGATGCACTCGACGCACCACTCCAGGCCCTGCTCGCGCGCGACCTCGGGGTACCGCTGGCCGCTGAGCACGCGGCACACGGTGCCCGGCCCGCCGAGCCGGTGCGCCACCTTCACCATCTCGATTTCCTTGTCGACGGCCCTCTTGCGCGCGTCGCGCGAGGGGTTGGTGAAGTCCGGCGAGCAGCACAGCATCGGCATCGCGCGCCCGGTGGCGCGGATGGCGGCGCCCACCGCGTCGAGGTAGCCCGGGTCGAGCGAGGTGAAGAACCCCTCGTACATTTCGAGGCCGTCGCAGTCGAGCGCCCTGGCCTGTTCGATCCACTCGAACACGGTCATGGTGCGCGCGCCGGCGATGGC
>JBJSXS010000257.1:0-2570 GCA_046086545.1 Gemmata sp. | reverse complement strand
GACAAGAAATGGACTAGAGATACGGCGACGGCGCGGGTGCGAGAAGCCGGCGTCGCGGCTCTGACGCATTGGTCATCAAGGTCCGGTTGACGCGCGAGAAGAACGTGATAACCGCCGAGTTCACGGACATCGAGGAGAAGGGGGAACTTCCCGAACAAGCCCAAAAAGAGCGACAAGATCAGCTTCAAGCGGGGCGAAAAGGGCGAGACCGCGACCCTTTCCGACTTCAGGAGCGCTCACGAGGGAACAAGGGAACGAGGGGCTTGGTCGAAGGCGGGCACGAGTGGAACTGGGCGCACGAACGCCGGGAGGCCGCGGGTCGTACGACGCGAGGCCTCCCGGCGTTCGGATTGTCTGCGGATCAGACGTTGACCTTCTCGAACGGCTTGACCTTCAAGGGCTTGACGACCAGCCCGCTGCGGATCGCGGAGGCCGACACCCACACCCGCTTGGCCTCGCCGTCCACCACGCACAGAACTTTCTGCAGGTTCGGACGGAACTTGCGGCGGCTGGTGCCGAGGATCTTCTTCCCGACGCCGCCGAGGTACTTCGCCTTACCGCGGTACTTCTTGCGGTTGCCGTAAACAGCCTTCTTGCCGGTGAATACACACGTCTTGGCCATGACTCTTCTCGTCGTAAAGTCGTAACGTCGAAAGTCGTAAGGTCGAAGACTTAACGACACGGAAGTATCTAATATAGCGGGCGTGAGACCGCTGGCAAGGATTGTGTCGCCGCGACTCGCCGTCCCGCCCGGAGCCGCCCATGCTCGAACCCGACTGGCCGCAGGTGCGGTACGACCGGCACAGCGCGCTCGGGGCGGCGGCTCTGGTGTGCCTGGCCGTGCCCGTCGTGGCCGTGCTGGTGGGCGACCTGCACGCGGAGGCGCGCCGCGTGAACCTGCTGTGGTTCGCCGGGACCGCGGTCGGGTTCGCGCTGCTGCCGTTCCTGTACTGGGCGCCGTACCGGGCGCTGGGGTTCGTGCCACCGGCGGCCGTCGCGTGGCTCGCGGCGGTCGGACACGGGGCGTACTGGAACGAGTGGACCGGGTGGGCGCACGGGGCGCCGCTCGGGTTGATCGTCGGCGCCTTGGCGCGCGGGCGCCACGGCCCGGAACAGGTGGCGGAGACGCTCGGGCTGTTCGCCGTTGTGCTCGGCGGCGCGGGCGCGGCCGCGGCCGTGGTCGCCCGTGGCCGCCCTTACGACGCGGCCGTGTGGTTCGCGCTGCTCCTCGCGCTCGGGTTGTGCGCGTGGGGCTGGGTGCGGCTGTTACGCCCGGCACTCGAACTGCTGTCGGAGCCGGTTCTGTGGGCGATGTACCGGGTGCGCGCGGACGGCCCGGGCTTCCCCCGGTTCCCGCGCACCGGGCCGTGCCTGGTGATCGCCAACCACGCGTGCTGGCTGGACCCGCTGTTTCTGGCGAAGGTGCTGCCGCGGCCACTCACGCCGATGATGACCGCGACGTTCTACGACCTGCCGCTGATCCGCCAGCTGATGGTCCGGTTCGGGGTCATCCGCGTGCCCGCGCAAGCGGTCAAGAGGGACGCGCCCGAGGTGCAGGAGGCGGTCGCCGCGCTGGACCGCGGGGAGTGCGTGTTGATCTTCCCGGAGGGCTACCTCCGGCGGGCCGACGACCGCGAACTGCGCCGGTTCGGACAGGGCGTGTGGCAACTCCTCACGGCGCGGCCCGACACGCCGGTGTTCGCGGGCTGGATCGCGGGCGGGTGGGGGAGCTACACATCGCACCGGGGCGGCCCGCCGGTGAAGGGCAAGCGGCCCGACGTGCGCCGGCCGATTCGCGTCGGTCTGTCGGGGCCGCTCGCCGTGCCGCCGGAGGTGCTGACCGGGCACCTCGCCGCGCGCCTGCACCTGATGAATGAGGTGAGCGCCGCGCGGGCCCACGTCGGGTTGGCCCCGCTGCCGCCGTTCGCCGCGCCGGACCCCGCGCGCGGCGCCGCAGGCGCGGCCGAATAAGGCGCCCACGTCACCATTCCCGTTTCGCAAGCGGCGAATAGCAAACTCAGGGCCAGACGCGCTCGCCGTCCCACCTGCTGTTCCCTTCCGGAGCCCCCACATGCCCCTCCGCATCCCGCTCGCGCTGCTGCTCGCCGGCCTCGCGCTCGCCACGACCGCCGCCGGCGCCGACTGGCCCACGTTCCGCGGCGCCGACCGCACGGGCGTGGCCCCCGACACGGACCTCCTCGAGACCTGGCCGGCCGACGGGCCCACGCTCGTGTGGAAGGCGGCCGGCGCCGGCCGCGGCTACGCGAGCCTGGCGATCGACGGCGCGCGGATCTACACGCTCGGCGACGGCCTCTCCACCGCCGGCGACAAGGACGAATACCTGTCCTGCTTCGACCGCACGACCGGCAAGCAGCTCTGGATGACGAAGACCGGTCAGCCCTGGAACGAAGGGCCGGAGTCGTGGCAGAGCTCCCGGAGCACGCCCACCGTCGACGGCGATACCGTCTACGTGATCACACCGCACGGCCAGCTCGTCGCCTGCGCGGCGGACACGGGCAAGGAACGCTTTCGCGTCGACCTCAAGGCGGAGTTCGGCGGGCAGAAGGGGG
>JBJSXS010000256.1:0-2201 GCA_046086545.1 Gemmata sp. | reverse complement strand
CGGCCACCACGCGGCGCGAGTCTTCGAGGCCGCTGCCGGCGTGGTTCAGCAGCTTGTCGAACTCTTCGGCCTTGATGGTGCTGCCGGCCTGCGGCAGCTCGCTTCGCGCCCACCCCGCGAGCCATGCCGGCGGCAGCGGGTCCGAGTCCCACAGCGCGTCCAGCCAGCAGATGGCCGCGTCCATCGGCTTCTTGGAGCCGGCGTAAGCGGCCGCCAGTTCCGGCCACAGCGCCTGGCGCTCGGGCGCGTCCAGCGGGCCCTCGAACCCGAGGAACTCCGTCTCCAGTTCCTTCGCGCGAAGCTCCCACTCGTTCGGCTTGCGCACCTCCTCGGCGGGCGGCAGGAACTCCGCGGTCGCGGTCGGCCTGGCGGTCGTCGCCTTGCCCCTCGTGCCCCCCTTCGGGGCCGCGCCGACGCCCTTCGGCGCCTTCAGGTCCTCGTCCTTCTCTTTCGTGTCCTTGTCGCCCTTGTCCGGCCTGTTCTTCGGCCCGCCGACCTCCTTGCAGACGAAGTTGTCGAAGTCGAAGCGCGTCGCCTCGATCCACGCGCTGAGCGCCTGCTGCTCGGCCTCGATGACGTAATCGACCCAGTCTTCGAGGGAGCGGAACGCGGCGTCCGGCACGAACTCGGGCGTGAACCCGTTCTTGTCGTCGGGGTACAGCCACACGATCTGGTCGGCGTCGTCGGCGAGGAGCTTGCGCACCGCGTCGCGCCGCAGAGTGGGGTGCAACCGCTTGCCGACCGGCAGGAACAGGTTCGGCAGCTTCCAGTACGGCTTGAACGCGAGCGCGTTGTCGAGCACCAGCGGCGGCGGCGTGAGCTTCGACGGGCGGACGCGCAGGACGACGGTGCGCGCCCCCTTCGTGTCGGTCGCGACCGCGAACATCAGGCGCTGCAGCAGCTTGTCGTCGGAGTCGCGCACGAGCGTGTCGAGTTGTTCGACCGCGTTCTCGCGGAGCACCCAAAGCTCCGGCGTGTCGCCCGCGCTGCCGCCGGTGAGCTTGAGCGGCACCTGCATCTTCTTGGGCGTCTTCGCTTCGGTCCAGCCGACCGGCGCGGCCGGCAGCTTGAACTGCATGATGTCGTACACGTCCTGGAACGGGGCGTCGTCCAGGTACAGCCACTCGCGCGGCGCGCGGATCAGGACCAGCTGTTTGTCGGACACGCGCAGTTGCTGCGCGAGCGGGAGCGAGTGCCCGATCTCGACCCACACCCGCGGGGCGCGTTCGAGGTACGCGCGCACGGTGCCGCTGGTGCCGCTGGCGGTCTTGTCGACCGCGCGGAGCAGCGTGTAGTACGGCGGCCCGATGACGCGGAGCAGCACGCGCTTGCCGTCGCCCTCGGCCGCGAACCACCGGAACCCTTGCCGGTCGTTCCCGAGCCGCAGCATCTCAGAAACGAGCGCCGCCAGATCCTCTGCGTTCTCCAGCTCGAACAGCACCGGCGCCTGGTTGGAGACGGTGGGCGCGACGGCGTCCTTCGTGACCGGGAGCAGCTGCGGCCAGCAGGTCACCTCCTGCGGCTCGTCGGACGCGTGCCGCTTGGACCCCTTAACGCCGATGCGATCGAGATTTTTGGTGACGCCGCGCGTCAGGTTGGCGGTCGGCTCGACGTAGACCTTGCCATGGGTGTCGAAGCTGACCGCCGCGGGCGCGAGCGTCACGTCGGCGGGCACGATGCCGCTGGTCAGCGCGAGCCGGATCGTGTCGAGGTCGGGGAACAGCAGAATCATGACTGTGGTGGCTCGGGCTTCGGTTCGTTGCTTCGTGTCTTTCCCTCTCCCCCTGCGGGAGAGGTCGGTTAGGCTTTGCGGGCCGGTGAGGGGTGGGCGACAGAGGTCAGAATCGCTCAGCGGTTCACGCGCGACTGGGCTCGCCTTGCCAGCCGGCGATGCGCCGCTGCCGTCGCCCGCACGGGCACCGGCAGAAAGAAGACTTTACCCTTTGTTGGTCTGCTTCTGCTTCTGGGGCTCGATTGGCTGCTGGGTCGGCGCGGCGGGCTGCGCCTCGCTCTCGCGCTCGATGATGATCTCGCCGAAGTCCTCGATCTTCTTGCCGGTCACCTTCTCGACCAGCGCCTTGTGCATCTGCTCGTGCTCGATGGGCAGTGCGTCCGGGTCGGAGTCGAGCTTGATGATGATGTTCTGCTTCCCGGTGTTCGGGTCGCGCCGCAGCATGATGATCAGTTCGGCCATCGTGTTT
>JBJSXS010000255.1:0-6479 GCA_046086545.1 Gemmata sp. | reverse complement strand
AAAACTCGTCTGCCCTCTTTTCTGGCTTGGTTCTCCACAAATGGGGGGGGGGCGCCCCCCCGCACACGTGCGCTGGGCGCACGCCCCGTCCCCGTTTGATTCTCTGCCCGCGTTTGACGCGTGCCCCGGCTATTGTGATGCGCCGAGGGGCTTCACCACCTCGGCGGCGACTAGCACCCACCAGGCGATTTTGCAGGTGATGTGGATGGCCTGGTCGGCGTGCATCGAGTACCACTTCGAGCACTTGCCGTAGTCGGTGAACCAGTGGAGCACCGTTTCGGCGGTGGCGAGGGCCGCGACCACGTTCCAGTCGAAGTTCATCCACCGGAAGATGGCGCCGACCGCGGCCCCGTGCAGCACCGCGTGCGCGGCGAGCCAGTAGTACCACGGCACGCTCGCCGCGAGCGGGCTGGTGGACTTCGGGCACTTGCACACGGCCATCGAGTCGTTCTGTAACGAATAATCCATCAGCGCGTGTGCTGCGATCAGGAAGAACAGCAGCGCGAACAGCATGAGCGTCGGCCCCAATCGGTACTCAATTTTATCACCCGCCGGGGCGCTCAGCCGGCGGCACCGGGCGAAACCGGCTTGCGGATGATGCGGCTCAGCAACACAGCCGCTATCAACAGTCCGGCCGACAGGTAGAACGCCCCGTTCAGGGTGCCGGTTTCCCGCTTGATGTACCCGGCGAGTTGCGGGATGAAGAACGCCACCCCCCACCCCACGAACACCAGCCCGTAGTTCAGGCCCATGTTCTTCGGGCCGTAGTAGTCAGCGGTCAGGGCCGGCATCACCGCCAGCGTGCCCCCGTACTGCCAGGCCATCACGCCGATGATGGCGAACAGCAGCGGTACGCTCTTCTCGCCCAGCACCCACGGCGCGGCCAGCAGGCACGCGGCCGAAACCGCCCCGTTGAGGGTGTAGGCGTTCAACCGCCCGATGCGGTCGGAGTACCGCCCGGTGCCGACCCGCCCGAGCGCGTTCACCACCCCGATGAACGTGACCAGGAGCCACGCGTTCTCGGCGAAGAACCCGGTTTTCCCCGCCGTGTCGGTGAGCAGCGACTTGGCATTCGCAATCACGAGCAACCCGGATTGCGCGGAACCGATGAAGAGGAAAACGAGCGCGTAAAACTGCCACGTCGCGAGCATTTGGCCCGCGCCGTAATCGGTCTGCTGCGGGCGGGCGGCAGCCGCCCCATGTTCTTTGTTCCGTTGCACTTCGGGCGCGGGTGCGACGAACCCCGCCGGCGGCGGGTTCAGCAGTTGCCCGGCGACCACGACAACCACGGCGAACAGCGCGCCGAGGCCCACGAAACTGCCGGTCAGCCCGTAATTGCGGATGAGGAAGTCCGCGAGCGGCGAGATGTAGACGGCCGCGGCCCCGTACCCCGCTACGACCAGTCCGACGATGAGCCCGCGGCGGCTGCTGTGGAACCACTTCACCGCGGCCGGGGTCGCCGCGGCATACCCGAGGCCCATGCCGATCCCGCCCAGCAGCCCGAACCCGACCACGAGGCCCAAGTAGCTCTTCATCAGGCCCGCGACCACGCACCCTAGGGCGAGGAACAGCCCGCCGAGGGTGGCGCCGATCTTCGCGCCGTACCGGTCCTGGAGCCGGCCGCCGGGGATCATGAACAGCGCGAACGTGATGCCGCAGATGGCGTAGGCCCACGTCCCCTGCGCGTCGTCGAGGTACGTCCACCCCGCGTTCAGCCCGGTCATCGGCTGGCCGTACAGCGCTTTGTCGGCCGGGACCAGCGCGGCCTTCCACACGCTCCAGCCGTACAGGATGCCGAGGCACAGGTTGACGGCCGTTCCCGCGGCGGTGACCGCCCACGCCCGTGCCGGAACCGCCGCCATGAGGTGCGCCCCTAACAAAATGTCTTTCGGATCAGCGTAGAAACGAACGAGCACAGAGCCACAGAGAAAAACAGACGCGGAGAGTTTTGAAGAGCCCTGCCGCCTGCCCCACCCCGTCGCCTCCGTGGTGAACCCTCTCCGGCCGGGTGCGTGTACCCCTCGCGGTACGGGCGCTTCAGGAACTTGTTGGCCGCGTTGGCGCTCGCGCTCCGGTGCCTGGTCGTCCTGTCCCACGAGGCGTGCGCCGGAGGGCCACAGAGTCGAGGGCACGTTGCGCAGGCGGGAGAGCACTTGCGAGCCGCCCCCGGCGCGCCGGCGGCTCGCGGTTTCGTCAGGTCGCTACTTCAGTACCAGCCGCGCCGCCAGCGCCACGAACCCGAGCGCGCCGAGGCCGGCGCCGGCCATCACGAGCAGTTTCGCGCGCTTCTTGGCGAGCGCCTTCTGGGGAATGAACACCTCCGGCTTGCCGAAGTCTTGCGCCCCGCCCTTGGGGGCCGGCGCGGTTTCCTCCGGTCGCAGCTGGAAGTGCGCCCGCATGTAACCCAGCGAGAGCAGCAGCACGACGGGCCGGGCGAGCGTGCGCGTCGGGAACGCCGTCAGGCGCGACACCGAATCGCGGAAGAAGAACTCCGCGCGCTCCAGGAACCGCGCCTTCTCCTCGCCGGCGGCGTGCTTCGCGGCGAACGAGAGCACCTCGCTCTTGCGCATGTCCTGCCCGGCCCAGGTCTCGTTCGGGTACTCCAGAACCTCCGGTCGGGACAGCGTCGGCACCTCGTGTTCGGCCATCCACCGCGCGTAACGCAGCAGGCTCGCGCGAGCGTAGGCGTACATCGCATCCAGTTCGCCGCGTTCGGATTTGTGGTCGAGGTACTTGCCGAGCGCGTGCAGGAACATCGTGTAGAACCAGCGGTTCTCCACGTCCAACAGGTTGCGCCGCGGCACGTCGTCGGCCGGGTGAACGCACCGGCGCACGAGCTGTTCGGCTTTGCGGAGGAACTCGGGGGCGCCGCTGAGCCGGTGCCCGTCGACGAGCGCCGACAGCGAGTTGCCGGACCCGCGACCGGGGCCGTGGTAGCTGTCGTCGCGGCTCATGCTCGCGCGCCCGGTGTCGCCTCTCGACAGCCAGCGGAACACGGTCTTCGAGCCGTCGTCCATGTCGATGACCCAGCGCGCCAGCCCGAGCGCGGCCTCGCGCGACTGCGCGCTTCCCGTCAGGAAGTAGTGCAGCATCAGCCCGGTGGCGTAGTTGTGCTCGTTCGCGGGGCCGCCGCCGGCCGCGTACACGTGCTTCGACCGCTTCGCCTTCTCGCTGTCTGGATCGAGACCGGGCATCCCCTTCATCTGGAGCAGCGACCGCGGGTACGAGCGGTGCGTGCCGGTGTCGGCGTCGGCGTAGTGGTAGGTGTGCCAGAACAGCCCGCCGTTGTACGCCGACTTGTCCTGCGTGGTGTGGTAGATGTCGATGTCGATGACGTGCTGCGCCAGGTCCCCCATGTGCCGCAGCCACGCGAGGTTGCCGCTGCGCATGAACTGCAGCGCGAACCCCAGCACCGGGTCGTACTGGTTGTTGTAATGCGACACCATCGGCTGCGGGCCGTCGTGATAGACGGCCTCGTGGTCGCCGTAAATGTCGCCGAAGTGCCGCCAACCGTACTCGTCGATCCTCTCGCGCTTGGCGTCGAACGTGTCGGCCCCCTCAACCGCGGCGTCCACGAGCTTGAGGTAGTCGGTGTTGGGGTCGGCCGCCTTCGGCGTGAGGTACGGAATCGCCCCGCTGTTGCAGTACCATTCGGGAGGCGCGAACGCCCGTGCCGGCGTGCGGAACCACTCCAGCGCCTCGGGCGTGGCGTCCGGGCCGAGCGCCACCGCGAATGCCCACGTCTTCTGCTCCCCGCCCTGCAGTTCGTGACCGCCGGCGGATCGCGTCGGCAGCAGTCGCAGCGTCAGCGTGTCGCTGGTCGCCTCGACGGCCATCGGGAAGTTCTGCCAGAACTGCGGCACCGCGACCCCGGCCCCGCGCTCGCCGTCCGACAGCGTGACGAGGGGGGTCGCGCGGAGCCCGGCGCGCTCCAGCTGGCCCGACTTCAGGTTGTACCCGCGGAAGCTCACCGGCATCTCGCGCTTCGCGGTGAGGTGGTTGGTGCTGCGCCAGTTCTCCCCGCCGCTCGAATCCTGGTACAGCTCGAACGGCGTGGAGAACGCTTCCGCGGGCGCGCCGAGTTCGGGCGAACAGCGAACGCCTGTGTCGAAAGCTGGAGGTTTCATCGTAAACGCAACGCCCGCGAGGTGAGCCGAGCCGCTGTCGCCCAGGTCCCACAGCCCGCCGGGGTGCGCGGCCCGGCGCGGGTTGCGGATCGTGAACTCGACGCGCACCGCGCCGGAGCCTGCGAAGAAATGGAGGCGCGACTCGAACTCGATCTGGTGCGGGAAGACGCCGTCCGAGTCGCCTACCCGCCCGCGCAGGTGCAGACAGACGCGAACCGGTCCGGCTTCTTCGAGCGCGGAGCGCGCAACGATTAGGCTGCCGGTCGCCCCGTCCGCGTCGGTGAGTTGAAACCCGGCCGTTGCACCGCCCGAGCGGAGATGGAATGCTCCGGCGCTGCTCAGCTCCATCCGGCTCGTGCCGGTACTGACCGCGGTGCGGTCCTCCTGGTGCTCCCCAATCACCGTCGGCCCTTCGGCGGGGAGCGCTTCGCCCACCGCCAGGCGGTACGGGGCTTTTCCCGCCTCCGCGATCCAGTCGAGCAGCGCCCAGCGCGCGGAACCGTCGGGCCAGCGGTCGGTGGTGCGGGCTTGCAGGCGCGTGGGCTTGCCGGTGGCGTCGGTGAGGGTGAGCTTCTGGGGGTCGGCAAGCGCGCCGCGCGGGAACGGGAGGCCGGCCGTGACCGGGCCGCACCCGGCCGCCGGGCCGATCACGCTCAGCTCGACCGAAAGGGGTTCCAAAGCGTTCGGCTCCGTTCGCGGGGCGGCTGGGCTTTCTTGTGTGCTATGAAAGATGGTAGAACATACCGCCCGGACCCGGGCGGGGCGCCCCCGCGCCGCTAAGATAGCCCCGGCGGCAACCGCCGCACGGCTCAGGACGACCGATGAAGCAGATCGTGTTCATGGCGCTGACGATGCTGCTGGGGACGGTCGGCACGGTCGTGCTGTCCCCGGTGTACGGCATCGCCATCTACTACATGTACGCGGTGCTGCGCCCCCAGGCGATCTGGGACTGGTCCGAGGGGTTCGGGGTCCGCATTTCCGAGATCAACTGGTCGTTCCCGGTGGCCGTCGCCACGCTCCTGGCCACCGTCGCGTGGCGGGTGGGGGTGTGGACCCCGCTGCAGGCGGCCAAGGCGCCGTGGTACGGGAACCCGAAGTTCGGCCGCAGCCACTACCTGTTCCTCGCGTTCACCTCGTGGATCTGCATCACCTACGTGACCGCGATCAGCCAGGAGGCGGCGTGGCCGTATCTGATCGAGTACGTCAAGATCTTCGTGATGTTCCTGTGCGCCACACTGGTGCTGCGCACGGTCCGCGACCTGTGGGTCATGTACTACGTGATGCTCGGGTGCGCGGCGTACATCGCCTACGAGATCAACTTCTACTACCTGGCGTGGGGCTGGATCATGCTGGCCACCCGCGGGTACGGCGGCCTGGACAACAACGGGGCGGCGCTCATCTTCGCGATGGCGGTGCCGCTGTGCTTCTTCGCGTGGGAGGCCAACACCCGGCGCTGGCGGTGGGCGTTCCTGGCCGTCATCCCGGTGCTCCTGCACGCGGTCATGCTGTCGTACTCGCGGGGCGCCATGCTGTCGCTGTGCGTGGCCGCGGTGCCCATGTTCGTCCGCGCCCGCAACAAGCGGTTCGTCGCCGCCCTCTACGCGGTCGGGTTCTGCGTGGTGCTGGCCCTGGCCGGCAAGGAGATTCAGGAGCGGTTCCTGTCCATCGGCGGGCACCAGCTGGACGACAGCGCGAACGCGCGGAAGGTGACCTGGGGGATCGCGATCCGCATGGCGAACGAGCACCCGGTGTTCGGCCTGGGCATCCGCAACTCGAACCTGTTCACCTTCGAATACGGGGCCGACATCCCCGGGCGCGCGATCCACAGCCAGTACCTCCAGACCGCGGCCGACAGCGGGTGGGTGGCGCTGGCCCTGTACCTCGGCCTGCTCGCGTCCGCGTTCGTCGGGCTGTGGCAGACGCGGCGCGCGCTGCGCCCGTTCGGCGACCCCGAGACGCTGAAGGTGCGGTCCCTCGCGGCCGGGGTGGAGTCCGCGATGGTGCTGTTCTGCTTCGGCGCCATCTTCCTGTCGCTCGAACACTTCGAGATGCCGTACATCGTCGTGCTGCTGGCGGTGCAGCTGCACGCCATCACCCGGGCGGTGAACGCGAAGCTGAGCCCCGCGCCCGCCGCGCTGCCGCCGCTGACGCTCCCGTACCCGTACCCGGCCGCGCCCCGCCCGGTCACGGTGGCGTCGTGATCCGCGTCGCGTTCGTCGTCCACGTCATGCAGGTGGCCGGCGCCGAGGTGCTGGTGCGCGAAACGGTCCGGCGGCTCAAGGGCCGCATCGCGCCCGCCGTGTTCTGCCTCGACGCGGGCGGCCGCATCGGGGAGGAGCTCGTCGCCGAGGG
>JBJSXS010000254.1:0-3164 GCA_046086545.1 Gemmata sp. | reverse complement strand
GGTGGTGGCCGGGCCCACCGGTTGCGGCTTGTCGGGCACCGCCCACACCAGCGCGGTGCCGTCGTTCGCGGCGGTCACCAGGCGCTTGCCGTCGGCGCTGAACGCCGCGCTGGCGACGGCCCCGTCGTGCCCCGGGAACGGGGCGAGCGTGTCCCCGCTGGCGACATCCCACACGGTTACGCGGCCGGTGTAGAACCCGCCCGCGAACCGCTTCCCGTCCGGGCTGAACGCGGCCGCCGACAGCGACTCGCCGGTCTCCGCGGTCGCGATCCGGCGCGCCCGGGCGCCGGATCGCAGGTCGTACACCGAGACCCCAGTGTTGTCGCACACCGCGAGCAGCCGCGAGTCCGGGCTGAACGCGACCGTGTCGGGGTTCAGCGCGTCGAACGCGAACCGCTTCTTGCCGGTGGCCGCCTCGTACACGGTCACGTTGCGGGTGATGACCGCGACCACCCGCCCGTCCGGCGAGATGCCCCCGCGCACCTGCATCTCGTCCTGGTTGGTGCCGATCGCGCGCGTCCCCCTCCCGGTCGTCGGGTTCACCACCTGAACCGTGAACTGGGAGAACACCGCGGCTCGGTCCCGGTTGGCGGCGGCGAACGACGTGGTGGGCAGCCCGCCGCTCGCCGGAACGCTGTGCTTGGAAACCACCTTCTTGGTGTCCGCATCGATGAAGTGGACCTCCAGGTCGTCGCCCGCGGGCACGACGGCCGCGAGCCGGCGCGAGCGCGCGTCCCACACGGTCGGCAGCGTGTCGTCGCCGAGTTCCAGGTCTAGCACCTTGCCGGCGGCGCCGGTCCCGGGGTCGAACGTGTGCAGCCGGTTGGTCTGGTCCAGCGCGGTCACGGTCTTGCCGTCGGCGCCGAAGGTCGCGTCGAGCAGGGCCGGCAGGCGCTGCACGTCGGGCCCTTTGCCGGTCCTCGCGTCCCAGACGCGGATGCCGCCGGTCTGATCGACGGCCGCGGCCATCGTGCCGCCGGGGGCGAGGGCGCCCGGCGGGCGCAGGTTCATGTCGGGCGGCTCGACGGGGTCCCTCTCGTCGCCGGTGGCCGCGTCGAGCGGCAGCACGGAGCCGTCGGGCTGCAGCGCGCGGATCAGCTTGCCGTCGGCGCTGAACCGGACCGCCAGCACCGGCAGGTTCTCCGGCCCCTTGAACCCGTCCACCTCCTCCTCGGCGTCGAGCGGGTACAGGCACAGCCTGTCCCCGGCGACGAGGAGCCGGGTCACGTCGGGGGAGAACGCGAAGTCCGGGGTGCTGCCGGCGGCGTGGTACGTGCGCACCCGCCTACCGGTCCTCAGCTCCCACAGCCACACGCCGGTGTTCTGCCCGCTGCCGGCGAGCCACTTGCCGTCAGGCGAGTAAGCGAGTTTGGTGGGCCGCAGCACCGGGCCCTCTGCCGGCTGGGGCGGCGCGGGCCGCGCGCCGTTGTTCCCGCCGGGCGCGGCCGGCACGTTCAACTCGCGCACCGCCTTGCCGGTCTGGAGGTCGATGAGGTGCACCTTGCCGCCGGCCGCGACCGCGAACGACTTGCTGTCCGGGCTCACGGCGAGCGCGGTCGGGTCCGCGCCCTCGGGCAGCGCCTTCTGCGGCAGGTCGCGGGTGGCGCCGGTGCCGGGAATCCAGACCCTGCACTTCGCGTCCTCGATGAGGACGACCGACCCGTCGTTCGCCGGTGCGATCAGCAGCGCCACCGCGTCGAGCTTGGCGACCGCCTTGCCGGTGGCCGTGTCCCACAGTTTCACGCTGTCGTCGGTCGCTGACACGGTGCAGAGCAACTTGGCGTCGGCGGTGAACGCCATCGCCGCCACGTCGGCGCCGTGGCGCAGCCGGACGGTGCCGTACCGCGCGACCGCCCCTGCGGGGAGCGGGTCGCCGTGCCGGTCGAGCTTGGGCGGCCCCTGCTGGGTCAGCACCGGCCAGACCGCCCTCGCGCCGCCGTTTTGCGGGGTGAGCGGCCCGCCGGGCGGGGCCGGTTGCTGCGCGGCCGCGCCCGCCACCAGCAGCATCGAGAGCAGCCCGCCACTGGCCCGGCGAATCATGTGCGTCCCTCGTTCGCGGCGCTTCCGTCGGGTCGGGTGTCGAGCCGGTCACTTCTTCAACTCGGTCTTCGTCGCCCAGGCCAGACCGTTCGTCACCAGCCGCAGGAAGTTCTCGTCCTTGAAGTCGTCCTGGTGCCCGAGCGACGTGTAGAACACGCGGCGCCCGTCCGCCTCGCGGGTCCACGCCACCGGTTCCGACTCCTTGCCCATCGTCCCTTGGAGGAGAACGGTCACGTCGGCCGCGACGTTGGGGTTCTTGTACAGGCTGCCGTTCGTCTTGAACGCCTGCACGCCGTTCAGGACGGGGTGGGCCCTCTGCTTGTCGATCAAGTGCACCTCGGCCACGCCGGCGCCGAAGTGCCCTTTATAGTCGCCGCCGAGCACCTCCTTGTCCATCTCGAGCCACTTCTGGAACCCGTGGCTCGCGGTGCGGACGCCCACGATCGGCTTGCCGCTCTTGACGTACTTTTTCACGCGCTCCAACGACTCGCCCTCGATCTGAAGCCGGCGCGTGAAGAGCACCACGGCGTCGCACGACTCGAGCTGCTCCAGGCCCGCGAGCGCCGCGTCCTTCTCGGCCTTCGCGGACACGAGCACGCACTCGAAGGCGCCGGTCGCTTCGAGGCGCTTCTGGAGCACCGCGAGGGAGTCGTCCGACTTGTACTCGAACGACCCCGACAGCAGCGCGACCTTCAGCCTCTTGCCGCCCTTCTCTTTCTGGGCGAGCGGGGCGGCCCCGCCCGGCGCGGCCCCGCCGCTCTTCGGGGCGTCGCTCGCGAGGTACGCGAGCAGGTCCGCGATCTGCGGCTCGGTGAGCGTGTCGAGCAACTTCTCCGGCATCAGCGAAAGCGGCGTCGCCTTCAGGTCCGCGATGTCGCCCTTCGCGACCGTGGTCCGAACCGGCTGGTCGTTGACCACGTTGGTCAGCACCACCGACTCACCGCTCTCGCTCACGATGCCCGACAGCTTGCGGTCGTCCTTCGTGAGCACGCTGTAGACGACGTACTCGGGCCTGATGTACCCGGACGGGTCCACGATCTGCGCGAGCATGTACACGCGGCTCTTGCGGTCCGCGGTGGTCAGGTCCGGGCCGACCTTGCCCCCCTCGCCGTGGAGCTGGTGGC
>JBJSXS010000253.1:0-5651 GCA_046086545.1 Gemmata sp. | reverse complement strand
TACCTCTTCCGCCGGGGTGGACCCGCCGAGCCGGAACCAACCGCCGTTGCGCCACTCGAACACCACCTCGTTGCGCCCACGCCAGGCCACACAGTACGCGCCGGAGATGTTTGCGACCGACCAGCCGAGCCGGCGCAGAAGCTCCCAGTTCGGGTGCGAAACTTCCTTTTGAACGAGCGGCGAGAGCGGTTGCACGGTGAGGACTCCCGGGAACTGGTCCGCGAACGGTTAGCGGGCTGCGGTAATCAACGCTAGAGCGCATTCGGAGCCGCGGCCGGGCGCGCATGGCGATCCGGTTTGCTCCTTGCGTATCGGGTTCGGCTCGCTGGCGCTTGAGAGAGTTTCCAACCGCAGGCCGGAAACGCATTCGTATTGCCGGCGCATCCGGCGGCTAGCGAAGGAGTGGCGTCTGCGCCAGTATCGGCCCACCCGTCACGCCCATTAGCGCCGCGGGAACCGGCATCGCGGGCGCCGGGGCGGTGTCGGCCGGGAAGAACTGTTCTTTCCCGGTCGTGCCGCCGGTCGGGGCGTGGTCCTTTTCAGGCTTGTCCCCCTTGCTGCCTAGCAGTTCGGTCGGCAGCGGGATCGACGGGAGCGGCTCCCCGGCCAACTCGGTGCGCTGGCGGATCGTGCCGCGGGTGAACGGGCCGGCGCCGAACAGCCAGGTGTCTTTGATCTGGCTAGTGGCCTCCTGCGTGCCCGACTGCCAGACCGCCCGGCCGGTGATCCGGTTGTAAGCGAACACGCCCAGTTTTGCGACGCCCCGCTGGTCGCTCTTTTTCATGAGTGCAATCTCGGGGATGCTGGTTGGCACCCCGGGCACCACGGCGGGGAGCGACACCGCCGGCGTCCCCAGGATCACGCTGTGGCGATCCGTCCCGATCGCCCCGGACCGCAGCTCCACGACGTACACGGCCCGGTGGCGGTCCTCTTGCAGCAGCGCCCCGTGCGCGAGCAACTGCTGCCGCACAAGGCTGATCACGTACCCCTTGTCCACCACGTCCTTTTCGAGCGGGCTGGTGTCGAGGAACACCGGCTGCCCGCTGAGCGGGGTGAAGTCCATCTTCGCGACCGCGTAGTCCACTGCCTGAGAGACGAGCAGCATCTCGGTCGCGGCGCGCGGGCTGTCGGACATCCGGGTGGTGCCGCACCCAACGAGCGATACGAGCGCGCACGCTAGCAGTGATCGCTTCAACGGTCCGTCCTTGTCGGGCTTGGGGTGCCGGACGATAGCGAGCCGCACGGCCCGTGCAAGACGAACCGCGGTGCTTTTTCGTTGCGTCTGTCCGGCTCGGCCCTTCTCGCCCTGGCGACTCAGACCACATCGTAGCGCGTGATGACCGGTCGCAACGCGGTGGCGGGCGCCCGCTCGGGAGTGCGCCCTGCCGGGGGCCGTGCGACCGAGCCGAAACGCGTGGCGCGTGCCCCCAACCGAACTGCCGAAGGCGCCGGGCCGCGCGTGTTGAGCGGCGAGTTTGTCGCCGCGCGCGATGACCTGCCGCGCCGGCGCCGTCCAGGCACCGTTGCCATCAGAGCGGCCATGTCAGGAAGGCAAAGGGCCACGAGTTATGCTCCGCGAAGTAGTGCGTTTCGGCCGCTGCAACGTGCCCCGGGCCGGCTACAATATGCCGGGACGCTTTCCTTTCCCGACGCGAGCCAAACATGACCACGCTGAACCGCCGATCGTTCCTGCGCGCCTCCGCAGCGGGCGGAGCTTTACTCACCCTGCCCGCGCTCACCTACCACAACGCACTGCTGGCCCAAGATAAGCCGAGCGAGACGGTTCGGGTCGCGTGCGTCGGGCTCGGCGGGCAGGGGCGCGGCAACATGCGCGCGATCAAGAAGCACGTCGTCGCTCTGTGCGACGTGGACAAGGATCACCTCGCGACCGCGGTGAAGGACCTGGGCCCCGACGCGAAGGTGAAGACCGACGGGGACTACCGCAAACTGCTCGAAAGCAAAGACATCGACGCGGTGCTGTGCAGCACCCCCGACCACTGGCACGCGCTCGTGACCGTGGACGCGTGCAAGGCCGGCAAGGACGTGTACGTCGAGAAGCCGATGACGCTCATCGTGGCCGAGGGCCGCGCGATGGTAAAGGCCGCTCGCGACAACAAGCGGGTGGTGCAGTGCGGTAGCCAGCAGCGCTCGGGCAAGGAGTTTCGGCAGGCGTGCGAACTGGTGCGCAACGGGGCCATCGGCGCGATCAGGACGGTGAAGGTCGGGCTGCCCGGGCCGAACTTCTCCGGCCCGCCGGTGCTGGACTCCTACCCGCCCGCGGCGCTCGACTACGACCGCTGGCTCGGGCCGGCGCCGCAGCGCCCGTTCAACGCGAAGCGCGTCCACTACCTGTTCCGCTTCTTCTGGGACTACAGCGGCGGGCAGCAGACGAACTGGGGCGCGCACCACCTGGATATTGCTCAGTGGGGCCTGGGCATGGACGAGAGCGGCCCGACCACCATAGAAGCCACCGCGACGTTCAACAAGGACAAGTGGTTCGAAACACCCGAGACCGCGAACGAGACCTTCACCTACGCGAACGGCGTGGTGCTGTCCTGCACTCTGGGCGGGAAGGGCGGCAACCCCGGCGGCACCACGTTCATCGGCGAGAAGGGCACCGTTCACGTGAACCGCGGCAAGATCGAGGTCACGCTCAACGGCGAAAAAGTCGCGGACCCGTACAAGCTGGAAACTGGTGC
This sequence comes from Gemmata sp., assembly GCA_046086545.1. Classification (GTDB taxonomy): domain Bacteria; phylum Planctomycetota; class Planctomycetia; order Gemmatales; family Gemmataceae; genus Gemmata. The sequence continues at coordinate 2,952 of JBJSXS010000253.1, read as the reverse complement.
GACGAAGCTCTACGTCTCGAAGGGCCACCACGCGGATTGGCTCGAGTGCATCAAGACGCGGAAGAGCCCCATCTGCGATGTGGAGATCGGGCACCGCAGCTCGACCGTGTGCCACCTGGGCAACATCGCGATCCGCACCGGGCGCAAGATCACCTGGGATCCGAAGGCGGAAACCATCGTCGGCGATAAGGAGGCCGCGGCGCTGCTGACGAAGGAGTACCGCAAGCCCTGGGCGCTGGGGTGAGGGCGGTCTGACAATTCGAACGCGTGTGCGACGGCTCGCGCGTCCGAATCGTCCCGACGGCCTAATCCTTCTTCTCGTGGTGGTCGCCGAACTCGGAGCGCATCGCGGACAACACGCGGTCCGCGTAGTTCGCCTCGCCGCGGGATGCGAACCGCTGGAAGAGTGCCGCGGTCAGCACCGGGGCCGGCACCGACTCGTCGATGGCTGCCAGGCACGTCCACCGGCCCTCGCCGCTGTCCGACACGCGCCCGCTAAAGTTCGACAGGTCCGGGTTCTTCGCGAGCGCGTGGGCGGTCAGGTCGAGCAGCCACGACGCCACCACGCTCCCCCGGCGCCACAACTCCGCGATCTCCGGCACCGGCAGGTCGTATTGGTAGTGTTCGGGGCTGCGGAGCGGGCTGGTTTCCGAGTCGGCGGTGCGCGCCTGCTTGCCGGCGCCCGCGTGCCTCAGAATGTTTAGCCCCTCGGCATACGCGGCCATCAGACCGTACTCGATGCCGTTATGAACCATCTTGACGAAGTGACCGGCGCCGCTCGCGCCGCACCGCAGGTAGCCGTGTTCGGCGGTGCTGGTCGCGGTCCGGTCCGGGGTGGGTGGGGCCGAGTCCTTGGGCGGCGCAAGTGTCGCGAAGATCGGGTCCAGGTGCTTCACCACACCCTCTTCGCCGCCGATCATCAGACAGTACCCGCGTTCGAGGCCGTACACCCCGCCGCTGGTGCCGACATCGACGTAGTGGATGCCCTTCGCAGCCAGTTCCTTCGCGCGGCGGATGTCGTCCACGTAGTACGAGTTCCCGCCGTCGATGATGGTGTCGCCCTCGCTCAGCAGCGGCAGCAGGGTGGCGATGGTCGAGTCCACAACGGCGGCCGGCACCATCAGCCAAACCGCGCGCGGCTTCGCGAGCTTGCCGACGAACTCCTGAAGCGACGAGGTCGCGTCGATGCCGTGCGCTTTGAGGCCCTCGACAGCCTTCGGGAACGAGTCGAACCCGACGCACTGGTGCCCGCCTTTGGTGAGCCGGCGGACCATGTTCGCCCCCATCCGGCCCAACCCGATCATTCCCAGTTGCATGCCGTGTCCCCTGATGTGTTGCGGTCGCGGACGGGCGGGTGCCCGCGCGCGATAGGGATTATCTGTCAGAGTTTCGAGAAAGGCCACCACCGATTCCAAGAAGATTTCGGCTCGGCCGGCCGTGAATTGGTAACGCGAGGCGATGGCGGAGGGGAGCAGTGCACTGTCATAAGGCGTCTTCAGCGGCAACGTCGCGGCACGGTCCGTTTCCGACATGACCACTTGCGTAGCGTCCGCGGGCCCACCGACTCGCGCAGAAACGCGACACGTCCCTCGCAGAAGACGACGTGTGCTCCGCCGGACTGGAACACGACGATCGCTTCGTTCGGCCGCAGTCGTTCGTGACCCACGGGTAACCCGCCGGCCGCCGGTAGGGGCGCCGTTGCTGTGGCTCCCCATCGAGACTCCTGAACGCGCAGTCGCGTTCCGCGCACGCATCGACCTGCCGAGCGCGCCAGCGGGTTGGTGTGTGCATCGGCGTGGTTTCGTTGCCCGGCGTCCGCGCTCACCTTATGGACGGCCGGGCGCGGCAAACCAATCAGAATCGCGATGATTGCGGCACCACCGGCAACTCAATGAACGAGAATCCGCGCCGGCGGGACAAGAGTCTTTTGGCGGCAGCGACAGATCGATATCTGCCCAGAAGACAGAAGCTCACACCCGGCGATTCCGGGACGAGGAAAAACAAAGACCGTGGAGGTGGTCAGATGGCCTCGGGGCCGCGTTCGCCGGTGCGGATGCGGATGCAGTCCTCCAGCGGGAGGATGAAGATCTTGCCGTCCCCGATGCGGCCCTCCGGGCCAGTACGCGCCGCGTCCATGATTGCGTTCACCGTCGGCTCCACGAAGTCCTCGTTGACCGCGATCTGCAGCTGCACTTTTCGCAGCATGTTCACGGTCAGCTCGTGCCCGCGGTAGACCTCGGTGTGGCCCTTCTGGCGCCCGAACCCGAGCACGTCCACGATGGTCAGGCGGAACACCTCGACCTTGTTCAGCGCCTCCTTGACCGCGTCGAGCTTCGATGGCTGGATGATCGCGAGTATCAGTTTCACGGGCTCGGCTCCTCGCGCACGGGAACGCAGCGCGGTTCGAGAATCTAGCGGTCCGTGTTAAGGGCGGCGAACGCGCCGTTGAACACCGGGGCCACGATCACAAGATACCGCGTCCCGGGTTGAACGGTCAGCGGGTGGCGGCAGTCCCTATCGACACGCCCGGCCCGGCTAAGCGCGAGCCGGAGTTGGCAGTGGCCCATGAACGCCGCGAGGTGCGGGAACGCGGCGAAGCCTCTCGCGGGAGCCCGCACGCACGTCGCGTGCACGGTCCGCAGTCACGGGTTTTGCAAACGCCAATGGGCCCCACACACTTTCAGCAGCGCTGGGGTCCCACCCGCTTCTTGTGTCCTGGAGTGCATGTCCGACGCGTCACCGAGCCAAACGATCTGGTCGCCCTGCTCGGCGCGAAGCACGCGCAGCTCATTGGTCTGAATAGCAGTCACGTCATGGATGTCGGGCACAATGCCGATGCGCTTGCGCCCTCCCTTCCGCCGCTCGCGGTATGACGCGTAGCGCGACCGCGGGCGATCACCGGCAGGGCACCACCACCTCGCCGTGGCTCGCGTACTCCGGGCCGACGGCGTA
>JBJSXS010000252.1:0-3534 GCA_046086545.1 Gemmata sp. | reverse complement strand
TCGTCGCCGCGGCCGAGGCGCTCGGCCCGGGTTCGAAGGGGGCGGCGGCCGCGCTCGCCAGGCTGGTGCAGCCGGGCCTGGAGCCCGAAAGGCTGCTCGCGGTCCTGGCCCTCCTGTCCGACAGCGCCCCCGCGGCGCCGGCCTGGAACAAGGACGCGCTCGCGCTGCTCCAGCGGATCGCGGAGAGCAAGGCGCCCGGGGCGAGCGTGCCGGCGGCGGTCGCCCTGTACCGCGCCGGGCCGACGCCGCAGGCGGCCCGCGTACTCACCGACTTCCTCGACGAGAAGGAGCTGCGCGCCGAGGCGGCCGCGGCGCTCAAGCAGCTGCGCCCGTCGAACCAGGCGGCCGTCGTCGAGCTGGGCGCCGCGCTCGACAGCCCGGACGAGGCGGTGCAGATGGCCGCGGCCGTCGCGCTGTGGCGCATCGAGCGGAGCCCGCAGGCGCTGCCGGTCATGGTCAAGCGGTTGCGGTCCGAGGACGCGCGGGTCCGCGAGCAGGCCGCCACCGACATCGGCTTCGAGTTCGGTCCCGACGCAAAGGACGCAGTGCCCGAACTCGTGAAGCGTCTGTTCGATCCCTTTGCGTCGGTCCGAAGCGCGAGCGCCGAAGCGATGGGGCGCATCGGACCGGCGGCGAAGGACGCGACCGGCCCACTTCTCGCGCTGCTGGATGGCGACGAACCGGCGTTCGTCCAATCCGCGGCGTGCGAAGCCCTGGGCTTGATTCGCCCCGCGGACAAAGACGACGCGATGGCGGTGCTCGCGAAGAAGCTCGAGCACCCGGGCGCGCTGGTTCGCGCGCACGCGGCCCTCGCGCTGTTCCTGACCGCCGGCGACAAGACCGGGGAGCAGGAGGCGAACAAGCTGCTGGGCCACCGCACGCACCACGTGCGCATCACCGCGGCCGAGGCCGCGTGGCGGATGGGCCAGCACGGCCGGGCCGTGCCGCTGCTCGTCCGCGCGCTGGAAGAGGGCAACCTGGATGGCACCGCGGGCGAGAACGAGCGGTACATGGCGGCCCGCGCGCTGGGGCGCATCGGCGCCGCCGCGAAGGCCGCTGTGCCCGAACTCGTGAGGCTCATCGACCATCGCGACGACGCGCTGGCACGGTCGGCACGCGCCGCGCTGAAGGCCATCGACCCCGAAGCCGCCACGAGCGCCGGGGTGAAGTGACGGCGACACTTTCTGGCGCCGCGTGCGGGGTCGCGAGGCAACCACCCGCGAAGCCGCAAGCGGGGTTGTGCAGTATCATTTCTGCATGAGCACCGACCCCGCACGCCTGCGCGAGTACCTGTCCGTCGCCGTCGCGGCCGCCCGCAAGGGGGCGGCCGAACTGGAACGCTGGCGCTCCAAGTTCTCCGTCAAGGAGAAGAGCCGCGCGGACCTCGTCACCGACGCCGACACCGCGTCGCAGAAGATCGTCAAGGACATCATCCTCGGGGCGTTCCCCGATCACCTGTTCATCGGCGAGGAGGATTCGGTCGGCAAGTCGCCGCAGGAGGTGCGGCCGCCGCACGGCGCGCCGCCGGCGTGGGTGGTGGACCCGCTGGACGGCACCGCGAACTACGTCCACGACGTGCCCGCGTACTGCGTGTCCATCGGGTTGTGGCACGCGGGCAGGGCCGTCGTCGGGGTGATCCTCGACCCGCGGCAGAACGAGCTGTTCGCCGCCGCGCACGGCCTCGGCGCGACGCTCAATGACAAACCGATTCGTGTAAGCTCGGTGCCGGGCGTTCACGACGGCATGATCAGCACCGGGTTCCCCGCGAACTACCAGAAGCAGCTCCGCAACCTCGAGGCCTGGAAGAAGCTGACCGAGCACGCGCAGTCGCTGCGCCGCAACGGCTCCACCGCGCTGAGCATGGCGTACGTCGCGTGCGGGCGGTTCGACGGGTACTGGGCCTACGACAACTACCCGTGGGACGTCCTCGCGGGCGCGGCCCTCATCGCCGAGGCCGGCGGGGTGTTGAGCGCGACCGACGGCACCCCGTTCGACCCGTACCGCCCGGACCTGGTCGCGGGCAACCCCGGCGTTCACCCCGAGCTGCTCCGCGTTCTGTTAAGCTGAGGTGCGTCGGGTTTCGTTCCGCGCTCCGCACTCCGCATGCCGCCTGCTTATGCTGCTCCTGTCCTGCACGAACGTGTCCCGCGGGTACGCCGCGACCCCGCTGTTCGAGGGGGTCGAGTTCGAGATCCACGCGGGCGAGCGCGTCGGGCTCGTCGGCCCCAACGGGGCGGGCAAGACCACCCTCCTGCGCATCCTCGCGGGGCTCGACGAGCCGGACTCCGGCAAGGTCGCGCTGCACGCCGGCGCGCGCTTCGGGCTGCTCCAACAGGTCGCGGCGTTCCCCGCGGGGCGCACGCTCTTCGAGGAAGCGAAGAGCGCGTTCGACGAGCTGCTCGCGACCCAGCGCGATTTCGAGCGCGCGGCGGAGGAGCTCGCGGGCGCGACCGACGACTCGCTGCGCAAGCAGCTGAGCGCGAAGTTCGACCGTCTGAGCGAGTTGCTCCGCCACCACGACGCGTTCGAACTCGACCACAAGGTCGAGGGCGTTCTCGCGGGGTTGGGGTTCAGGGCCGGCGACTTCCACCGCGAGGTGAACACCTTCTCCGGCGGGCAGCAGCGGCGGCTACTGCTCGCGAAGCTGCTCCTCAGCGCGCCCGACGTGATGCTGCTCGACGAGCCGAGCAACCACCTCGACATCGGCACCACGCGGTGGCTCGAAGCCTACCTCGCGCAACAGCCCGAGGGGATGCTGGTCGTCAGCCACGACCGGTACTTCCTCGACAAGGTGACGAACAGGACGTTCGAGCTGCACCAGCGCAAGGTGACGAGCTACCCGGGGAGCTTCAAGCAGTACGTGCGCCTGCGCGACGAGAAGTTCGAGCGCGAGCTCAAAGAGTTCGAGGCGCAGCGGGAGTACATCGAGAAGCAGGAGGAGTACATCCGCCGGGCGCACTACGGGCAGCTCGCGAAGCAGGCGCAGTCGCGCGTCAAAACGCTCGACAAGCTCGAGCGGCTCGAAAGGCCCACGAAGGTGAGCGGCCCCAACATCGCGTTCAGCGAGGTGACCCGCTCCGGCGACACGGTGTTCCACACGGAAGACCTGACCAAGCGGTACGGCCCCCGCACGCTGTTCGAGAACCTCTCGCTCGACCTCCCGCGCGGCAAGCGGCTCGGGGTCATGGGGCCGAACGGGTGCGGCAAAACCACGCTGCTCAGGGTGCTCCTCGGCGAAGAGGAGCCGACGAGCGGCCTCGTCCAGCGCGGGCACCTCGTGTTCCCGGGCTACCTCGACCAGCACCTCGCGATCCTCGACCCCGAGAAGAGCGTGGTCCGCGCGGTGTGGCCGGACGACGACCCGCAGCAGACCGAGCAGAAGATGCGCGACCTGCTCGGCAGCTTCGGGCTGCACGGCGAGATCGTGGAACACCCCATCAAGTCGCTGTCCGGCGGCGAGCGGTCCCGCGCGGCCCTCGCCAAACTCACCGTAAACGGCGCGAACCTGCTCATCCTCGACGAGCCGACGAACCA
>JBJSXS010000251.1:0-3186 GCA_046086545.1 Gemmata sp. | reverse complement strand
CGGCAGCGGCTCGCCCAGCGCACAACTGCGAACGACGGCCTTCAGGTCCGAGCCCGAGGACACGAGGTTCGCAGCCAGACGGTTGCGCCCGCAGAAGTCAGCGAGCACGACGTTCAGCAGGTTCCCGAGCAGGACAATGTTCGGTGTATCGTTGTCGCGCGCTTCCGGCTCGGGGCACTCCTCCGGGGGCAGCGCCCGCGCGCGGCGGATCGCGTCGAGGATCGCGTCCTCCTGCCCCCGCGGCAAGCCGCGCACCGCGTGTAACTCGTCCGGCTTCGTCGGCGCGCGCCGGGCGATCTCGATCAGTATGTCGTCCCGCATCAGGAACCGCGGCGGGCGGTTCAGGCGCTCCGCAAACTTGTCGCGCCAACCGTACACCTCGCGCGCGACGGCCAGTTCGCGCCGGTTGAGCGCGCCGATACCCTTGATTTTGCGCCACCGCTCGACGGTCACGTCGTCCACCACCGCCTTGCGCACGGCGGTGCGGAACTCCTCTTGTGCCCAGTCGAGCCGCTTGTACCGCTTCAGGCGCTCGGTCAATTTTTTGTGCGCGGGCAGCAGGTATCGCACGTCGTCGTAGGCGTACCGCACCTGCGCGGGCGTGAGCGGGCGCTTGCGCCAGTCCGTGAGCGTCTCGCCCTTCGTCATGCGCTGGCGGAGCAGTTCGTTCACCAGGCCGCCGTAGCCGATCGGGTACGTCATCCCGACAAGGCCGGCTGCGATCTGCACGTCGAAAACGTTCGGCGGCGCGCTGCCCGATTGAAAGTAACACATCCGCACGTCCTCGCGCCCCGCGTGGACGATCACCGTGCGCTGCGGGTCGAGGAGTAAGTCCCAGAAAGCGTCGAGCGGGCCGCACTCGAAGGGATCGATGACGAACAGTTGCTCCGCGGTCGAAACCTGAATCAGACACAGTTCCGGGCGGTACGCGTCCTCGCCGACGAACTCCGTGTCGAACCCGACAAGGGGCGCAGTTTCGAGGTGGGCGAGGCACGGCGCGAGTTGCGCCCGGTCGGTCACCAGAACCTCGGGCAGTGCGGGCCGTTTACCAGGACGACGGTACATATCGCGGGATGCCTGGGGCTAGAGGGCGATGGTGCACGATCACGGCCTGCCGGCGCTGTGGCGGACGAACGTCAGGAGTACCCCTTTTACATATTCCGGCGCCGCGAACTTCCCAGACGCTAGAATCGCGTTAGCCCGCTCTGGAGGTCGCCATGCTCGAAGAATTGCTGGAACAGAAGGTGGTGATCGACCTCGTTGCCCCATACGTGTGCCTTGGAAAACTGGTACGCTACGACGATCACTTTTTGGAACTTCGGAACGCGGACTTTCACGACCTGCGCGACACCGAGACGACGCGCGAACTGTATGTCGCGGAGTCCGTCGCCACAGGCATCAAGCGTAACCGCAAGCGTGTTTTCGTTCGCCGCAGCGAGATCGTCGCCATTTCCAAGTTAGAGGACGTGGTCAGCGAGTAAGAGAGGCCAACGTCCGCGACGCTTCCTTCCGGGCAGTGAAGTCAACACGATTAGCCCTTCCGCGGCACCAGGTATTGTCGCTGTTGAGGTGTTGTCGCTGTTGTGGCGGAACTGTTGTCGTGGGGACACATGCGCAAACCTCTCTCTAGCTTCGCGTCTTCCGAAGGGAAGATTACCCGCCAGCGGTGACGCGCCGAATCCAGTGCATCGGTACCAGGATTGAACCAAACACAACCGCGCCTTCTTAGAAAATTCTTGGTGCCGAAAGTCAGGAAGCCGGAAACCGACTTTAACCCGCGACCTGGGCTAACCAACGGCGGAGCAGCCCCGTCAGCGTCGCGAGTTCGCTTTCGGTCATCGTGGGCAGCGAATCCTTAGCTTCGGCGAAACGGGTCTTGGCCGCGAGGTCGATCACTCGGCGGCCCTTCGCAGTTAGCTCGATCACCACCATCCGACGGTCGTCCGGGTTCGGCTTCCGCGCGACGTAGCCCGCGTCCGCAAGCGCGTCCAGGCGCGCGGTCATCCCCCCGCTGGAGAGCGCAACGCTCTCGAGCAGTCGCGTCGGGGTCAGCCCGCCCTTTTTGCCGTGACGGCGCAGCGTCGCGAGGATGTCGAACTGTCCGAGTGTGAGTTTGTGCTTCTCGAGCGCGATTTCGACGCTGCGTTCCAGGTGCTGCGCCAACACGATCACGCGGCCGACCAGTTCGAGCGGCGAGGTGTCGAGATCCGGGCGCGTCGCCCGCCAGTTCGTAATGATCCGGTCCACCACATCGGAGACGGTTATGGCGCCAGCGAGCTGTGCGTCGGTCGTGTCCATGTTTGATTTCTTGACGTCGAGAGATTAATTCGTAACTTCTCCGCAGAGCATATTCCCAATTACCCACCGGGAGAAGTGTTAAATGAAAGAGATTCGCATTGGCAACACCGTCGAGCAGGCGATCGAGCGCTCCGACTACCCGCTGGACCGTGTACGCAGCATCCTCAAGGACGAAACCGTCGCCGTGATCGGGTACGGCGTGCAAGGGCGCGGGCAGTCGCTCAACATGCGCGACAACGGCATCAAGGTGATCGTAGGCCAGCGCAAAGGCGGCAAGGCCTATGACCTCTGCCTCGAAGACGGTTGGCAGCCAGGCGTGACGCTGTTCGACCCGGAGGAGGCCGCTGCGAAGGGCACCGTGATTCAGTACCTGCTCTCCGACGCCGGCCAGAAAGAGATGTGGCCTAAGATCAAGCCGCACCTCACGAAGGGTAAAGCGCTGTACTTTTCGCACGGCTTCTCGGTCGTGTTCAACGACCAAACGGGCGTGGTCCCGCCGTCGGAAATCGACGTCATTCTGGTGGCGCCCAAGGGGTCGGGCACCACCGTGCGCCGCCTGTTCGTCGAGGGCCGCGGGATCAACAGCAGCTTCGCGATCCACCAGGACGCGACCGGCCGCGCCCGCGAGCGGTGCCTCGCGCTGGGCATCGCCATCGGCTCTGGGTACCTTTTTGAAACCACCTTCAAGAAGGAAGTGGTGAGCGACCTGACCGGCGAACGCGGGGTGCTGATGGGTGCCATCTATGGCCTGTGGCTCGCGCAGTACGAGGTGCTCCGCGCGAACGGGCACTCGCCCAGCGAGGCGTTCAACGAGACCGTCGAAGAGGCCACCCAGAGTCTGTACCCGCTGATCGCGGAGAAGGGCATGGACTGGATGTACGCGAACTG
>JBJSXS010000250.1:0-2413 GCA_046086545.1 Gemmata sp. | reverse complement strand
CGCGTCCACGTCGGCCTTCGTCCCGGTGATGAGCGGGGCCACCGGTTCGAGCGCGCCGACGCGGGCGGCTTCGTTGGTGAGCTTGCCGTTGAGCATCATCAGCGCCTGACGCATCGACGGGCTGTGGTCGCGTCGCTCGTCCAGCGACCCGCGGTCGGTCTGCCCGAACACGCGGAGGAAGTGACCCACCGGGGCCGGGCTCGCCATCCGCATCGAACTCGTGAACCTCGGGTTGTCGTCCACGAGGGTCTTGATTTCCTTCGTGATGTACCTGACGCGGGTGCCGGGCGGCATCGTCCCGCTCTTCATCATCGCCTCGGCTTCGAGTTCCTCCGGCGACTTCGCGTTCATCTTGTCGAGCTCGAGAACGTCTTTCTTCTTGAGCGCGTCCTTGAAGTCAACCTCGATGCCGCGTTCGAGGTCGTAGGCGCCGGCGGTCATCTTGGGCGCGGCCGGCATCGCGGGCATCTTGGAGTCGCCGCCGCCGAGTTTGGGCTTCGGCAGTTTCGGATCTTCCTTCACCGCGACCGCGACCTGCTGGTACGTCACGACGGTGACAACGTTCTCGCCGGGCCGGTGCTTCGGCGTGAACAGGTGACCGGCCTGCACGATGCTGTCGAACAGCGCTTCGCTGCCCATCCGGCGCACGGGCGTGGCGGTGAACGCCTTCTCCGCGGCGAGGCGGTCCGGGGCGGGAACGTTCCCGGGCAGGTGCCCGCGCCGGTACGCGTCGGTGCGCACGATCGCGGACACCAGGAACCGGAAGTCGAACCCGCTGGCGACGAACTCGTCCGCAAGGTAGTCGAGCGTCTTCGGGTGGCTCGCGGGGTTGTCGGCGCGGAAGTCGTCCACCGGGTTCACGAACCCGCGGCCGACCAGTTCGGCCCACACGCGGTTAACGAACGACTTCGAGTACAACCGGTTCCGCGGGTCGGTGACCGCCTCGGCCAGTTGCCGGCGCAGTTCACTTGCTTTGTAAAGGTCCCCCTCGAGGTCGAGTTTTTTCATTGCGGCCTTGACCTCGTCGGACACCCCCGCGAGATCGTCCTTCTTGGTGACCGTTCCGCCGCCGTCGATCAGATCATCGATGTTGTTGCCCTTTGCCGCTGCCCTGGCCTTCGCCTCCGCCGCCTGCCAATCCCGCAGGGTCTTGAACCGCGAGAGCTGTTTGCTCGCGCCGTCGGTCGTGGCGAACTCGAACGGGAACCTGGCCTTCACCGCGGCCCGGTCCTTAGGTTCGGCCTTGCCCTCGGGCGGCCACATGATCATAGTCGCGGCCCGTTCGCTCAGAAAGATGCCCAGGATCTGCATCTTCACGCGGTGCTCGACCCGCTGGGTCTTCCCGAGGAACGCGGCCAGATCGTAGAAGTCCTTCTGTGTCCACACGTCAAACGGGTGGTTGTGGCACTGCGCGCATGAGATGCGGACGCCCATGAAGACCTGCGACACGACGCCGGTGAGGGCGAACGGGTCGGCGTCGTCGCCGAGGATGAACCCGGTTTCCGGCTGGCTGCCCGCGCGCCCGGAGGCGGACAGCAGCTTGCGGGTGAGCACGTCGTAGGGCTCGTTCGTGCGCACCGCGTTGTGGACGAACGCCTGCAGCGCCGGCCCGCCGTCGGCGCCGTAACGGACGCGAAACAGGTCGCAGTAGAAGATGGCCCACCGGTCCGCGTACTGCTCACGGCTCATCAGCTCTTCGATCACCTTCGTGCGCCGCTCGCCCGGCGGCAGCGCCATGAACTTCTTGATTTCGGCGTCCGTCGGGATTCGGCCGTTCAGGTCGATTGACACCCGCCGCAAAAATGCGAGGTCATCGACGAGCGGCGCTTCGCGGGTCTTGGCCCCGGCGTTCTCCTCAGCCAAGAGTTTGTCCACGGCGCGGGCCGCCGCGGCCGGGTCGGCGGTGGGCGGCGCGGCGCCCACGGCTGTGCCCGCGCCGAGAGCGAGCAGTGTGACGGAAAGCAGGTACAAGCGAACTCTCACGCTTCGCCTCCTCGCCAGTTGCGCCCCTTGAGATGAGGGGCAGGGTGGGTGTGCCCGAGCGCCGCTACTGCGGGCGCTCGTCTTCGATCACGTGAACCATTTCGCCACCGGCCTCACTGACCTTAGCGATCAGGTCCTCGAACGTCGCAGCCAGTGTGTCTTTGTGAATCTTCAGGAGCACCGCACGTTCGCCGGGCGGAGCATCGCCGAGCTCCGCAGCGACGAGGCTGGTCAGGTTCATCAACCCGACCTGCTTTGCATTCAAATATACCCGGTTCTCTTTATCAATTGTTATAGAAACGCGAGCTTTCGCGACCGGTTTGGCACCGGCCGCTTGAGCCGGCTCCCATTGGATCTGAGTTTCGTCCTGCATCTTCGCGAGTATGAGGAAAAACAGCACGAGGTTGAATACGATGTCGGCCATCGACAC
>JBJSXS010000249.1:0-5440 GCA_046086545.1 Gemmata sp. | reverse complement strand
TCGGCGATCTGCGCGACGGTCGAGCCCTGCGAACTCATGACCCCGCGCCAGTAGTTGAGGTACCCGCTCGGGAGGGCGCCGGGGTACCCGAGGTAGTCCAGCAGCGCCGGGGCGACCACCGCGACGTTCGAGTAGTCCCACGCGGCCCCCACCACGGTCGCGCCCGTGGCGTTCGGCGGGGCCGACTTCGCCGCGCGCTGCCCGTTCGCGCTCGGGCACAGGAACGTCTTCACCTTGCTGTTGCGGGGCACGTCGTTGACCGCGTCGGACCAGTTCGCGGTGGTCACGTAGATCCTGCCCACCGTCTCCTGCTCCAGGTCGGGCAGGATGAGCACCGGCCACCCGTTGTACGGGTTGGTGGTGTTCGAGGACGGGAACTTGCCCGCGCGCACCTCGTAGTTGGCACAGGCCAGCGCGATCTGCTTCAAGTTGTTCTGGCAGCTCGCGCGGGCCGCCGCGTCGCGCACCTTCTGCACGGCGGGCAGCAGCAAGCCGATGAGAATCGCGATGATCGCGATCACCACCAGCAGTTCGATCAGTGTAAACGCGCGCGCCCGACCGGGAGGATGAGAACCGGGCATGGTGTGGCAAGCTCCGACGGAAGGTGCGCATGGGCAGGCTGCGCCGTTCTACGGGTGCGGCCGTCGCGCGAACACCGGGTCCACACTTGAATTGCCCCGATTCACGTTCCGACGTATAACACGCGCACCTGCTTCCGTCAGAAAGGCCGCCATACCGGCACGGGCCAGAAGCCCAAGGAGAGGATTGCCGTGTCCAGCCGCTATCTGTTTACCAGCGAGTCCGTGTCGATGGGTCACCCCGACAAGGTGGCCGACCAGATCAGTGACGCGGTCCTCGACTTCTGCCTGAGGGCCGACCCGAAGAGCCGGGTCGCGTGCGAAACACTCGTCACCACCGACCTCGCGGTCGTGGCCGGCGAAATCACCACCCAGGCGCCGCTCACCCGCAAGGCGGTGGACGCGCTCGTGCGCGACGTCATCATCGAGATCGGGTACGTCGCGAAGGACGAGGCCGAGCGCGAGGAGATCGGGTTCACCGCGGACGCGTGCCAGGTGGACTGCCGCGTCCACGCCCAGAGCCCGCACATCTCGCAGGGGGTGGACACCGGCGGCGCCGGCGACCAGGGCCTCATGTTCGGGTTCGCGTGCGACGAGACGCCGGCCCTCATGCCGCTGCCGATTCACCTGTCGCACCGGCTGGTCGAGCGGCACGCCGACATGCGCAGGAGCGGCGCGCTGAAGTGGCTCCGCCCGGACGCCAAGAGCCAGGTGACCGTCGAGTACAACGCCGACGGCACCCCGAACCGCATCCACACGGTCGTTCTCAGCACGCAGCACACCCGCGAGGTGATGACCAAGCAGGACGGGCAGGACTACTTCACCGACGACGCCCGCCAGAGCATCATCGACGGGCTCATCAGGCCCACGCTCGAAGCCGAGCGCAAGGACTTGATCAAGGGCAAACTGGTGCTGGTGCAGCCCGGGAGGAAGCTGCCGAAGGTCGATGAGGCCGACATCCTGTGCCACATCAACCCGACCGGGTGCTTCCTGCAAGGGGGCCCGCACGGCGACTGCGGCCTGACCGGGCGCAAGATCATCGTGGACACCTACGGCGGCCGCGGGCGGCACGGGGGCGGCGCGTTCAGCGGCAAAGACCCGACAAAGGTGGACCGCAGCGCCGCGTACATGTGCCGCTACATCGCCAAGAACATCGTGAAGGCCGGGCTGGCCCGCGAGTGCGAAGTGCAGCTCAGCTACGCCATCGGCTACCCCGACCCGCTGAATATCTGGGTCAACACCAACAAGACCGCGAAGGTCGCGGAGGAGCGGCTCATCGAGCTGATCCGCTCGCACTTCGAGCTGACGCCGAAGGGCATCATAGGCACGCTGGACCTGCGCCGGCCGATCTACCGCGAGACCGCCCGCAACGGGCACTTCGGCCGCGAGCGCGGCGAGTTCTCGTGGGAGAAGACCGACAAGGCCGAGGCGCTCAAGAAGGCCGCCGGGCTGTAAGCACCAGGCGCTTCGGCCGCTGCCCCCTCGGGGCAGCGGCCGAAGCGCCTTTCCCTTCACCCCACCTCGCTCAGTTCCACGAGGCGGCTCTTCTCGGTGAGCGACTTCGCGGCGGCGTGGACGATGGCCGTGACCGCGACGATCTCCGCGTGCGGGATCGGCTCCTTACCGGTTCTCACCATCTCCCGGAACGTCGCGGCCATCCGGAACATCTCGTAGTGGTGGCCGTACCAGAAGTCGCCCTCGATCGACGGCGTGAACTCGAACTTCTTCTTCTGGAAGTAGACGGCGGTGTGGTTGTACTCCCACTGCTCGTTGGGGCGCCCGAACCACAGCTCCGCGGGCATCCGGTCGGGGTACGTCACGAGCGCGTGGCAGGTGTCCTCGCGCGCGTACATGCTGACCGCGGTCGCGCCCGCGCCCAGGAGAGTGACGGCGGCCCACGCCGGGTGCTGCCCGTACACGAGCCACCCGTCCGGCCGGTAGCCGCCCTGCACCGCCGCGATCACGTACTTGATGGGGCCGAACTCCTCGCCGTCGCGCTTCCGGACCGCGGCTTCCATCCCCTGATGGTGCCTGAACAGGCTCGACGACATGATCGGGGCGTTGTGCTTCCTGGCGAACTCCAGGATCTTCTTCGTCCCCGCGACCGAGCCGCCGATGGGCTTGTCGCAGAAGGTGGGCAGGCCCTTCTTGAGCGCGGGGGCAACGAGGTCGAAGTGATCCTCGCCGTAGCCCGAGGCGTCACCGAGCCACACCGCGTCCACGTTGTCGGCCATCTCCTCGAGCGACTTTGCGGCCCTCACGCCCGGGAACGCCTCGAGGTACGGCGGGATGACGCTCGCGTCGGCATCGTAGTAGTGCGTGATCCTCGTATCGGGGAACGGCAGCTGGTCGAAGTTGAACTTCGGGTTGCGGACGTACTTGCGGAAGAACTCCGCCGACCCCGGGTCGAGGTACTTCTTGACGGCCGCGAGGTCGCACTCCGGGTGCAGGTACTGCGCGAAGTGCCAGGTGTGCCCGTTCCGCGGCTGCGGCTTCCCCTTGATCGCCGCCGAGATGACCCCGATGCGGTAGCCTTTGTTCGGCTGCGGCTTCGCCGGCTGTGCGCCCGCCGCCGGGCCGACGAGCGGAACGGCGGCAGCACCAAGAAGAACGTCGCGCCGGGTCGTCGAATGTGTGGGCATGGAATGCTCGTCAGGGAGAACGCGACGCGCCTTCGCCAAACTAGAGGCGAAACGAACGCGGTTCAGCGCACGACCCGGGGGGTCGCCCACACGTTAACTCTTTCCCAACAGCAAATCCACAACCCAGCACCCCCGAACGTGCGGCCGCCCCGCGCGGCAGTACCCCAGAATCACTTCGTCGGCACAGCCGGCGCCCAGGAGCGCGGCGGCGAGAGTGGACCCCCGGTTGAACGCGCGACCCTCGTAGATGCCGCGTGCGAGGGCCACTCGGGTTCGATGCCGACCGACTGAAGGGGGTTGCCGAGATGTCGCGCAAGAGTTCGGCTTGCTGTGGGAGTTCGACCGGGCGCCCGCGGCCGGGCGTTCGGGTCGCGGGCCAGGGCACGTCGGCCGCGGCGCGGGCGAACAGCCGCAACCTCCGCTTGCTCGTGTACCCCCCCGACGAACGTCAGCATCTTGCACGGCTCGAACGCCGTGAGCCACTGGGGCCCTGACATTCCTGCACCGTAGAACCCGCCCCGAGCGGTTCGCTACGGCGGTTAGCGGAACAGGGCGAGCGAGCTGAGAACCGTTTGCGACACGCCCCACGCGAGCGGTATTCCGACCCACGCCCACCGGAACAGCAGCGCCGGCCAGTCGGCCGACGGTCGCGCCCCCGCCGCGCCCACGGGCGCGACCGTTACCACGCCTGCGGGCGCTCCCGGCGCGCCCGCAGGCGTGGTAACGCGCCGGACAAGCAAGTTGCACACGAAGCCGACGAACAGCAGCCCGGCCATCAGGTACATCGTGACCGTATACGCTTCGGCTTTTGGCACGCCGCTGTCGATCTGCGCCTTGCGGATGTAATTGACCAGCACCGGGCCCGCGACACCCGCTAGCGACCATGCGGTCAGCAGGCGGCCGTGAATCGCGCCCACCTGCGCCGTGCCGAACCGGTCACGGAGGTACGCCGGGATGGTCGCGAACCCGCCGCTGTACATGCTCATGATGACCCCGTAGCAGAGCACGAACAGCCCGACGTTACCCCACTTACCGGTCTGCGGCGTGAGCGCGTACAGGGCGGCCCCCAGCGCAAAGAAAATCGCGTAGGTGGGCTTCCGACCGAGCTTGTCGGAGAACGACGACCAGAAGAACCTCCCCACCATGTTGAAGAGGCTCAACAGCCCAACGAACCCGGCCGCGGCCTCAGCCGACACGCTGAGCGGGAACATCTCCTGAATCATCGGAGACGCCTGGCCCAACACGCCGATTCCCGCGGTCACGTTCAACAGCAGCATGCACCACAGGAGCCAGAAGTTGCGCGTTTGTATCGCTTCGTTCGGGGTGACACTCGCACTCGTAGAGAGTTTCTGCGCGACGGCTCCCGGCGGTTTCCACTCCGGCGCCGGTAGGCGAACCGTGAGTACGCCGAACATCATGAACCCGAAGTACAGCACCCCTAGCGCCGCGAATGTTTCCATTACGCCTGTGGAGGCGGGCGACCGGAACTGGTTCATCAGCAAGTGCGAGAGCGGCGAGCCGAGCATCGCCCCGCCGCCGAACCCCATGATCGCGAGTCCGGTCGCCATTCCGGGGCGGTCGGGGAACCACTTGATGAGCGTCGAGACCGGCGAGATGTAGCCTAACCCCAGCCCGATGCCGCCGAGGACGCCGTAGCCCAGGTACAGCAGCCACAGGTGGTGCAAGTACACGCCGGCCGCGGACACCAGGAACCCGCTCCCGAAACACGCGGCCGACGCGAACATCGCCTTCCTGGGGCCGGCGCGTTCGAGCCACGACCCGAAGCACGCCGCGGACAGCCCCAGAAACACGATCGCGATGCTGAACACCCAGCCGAGTTGCGTCCGCGACCAGTCCGCCGGCGCCGGCTGCGTGACGCCGACCACCTGTTCGAGCGGCACGTTGAACACGCTGAACGCGTACGCCTCCCCGATGGCGAGGTGAATGGCGAGCGCCGCGTGCGGCACCAGCCACCGGTTGTAACCCGCGGGCGCGACGGTCCGGCTGCGGTCGAGCAAGGAGCGCATGAAATGGCCTCACAGTGCCACTCACTGTAGCGGAACGCGGTTCTCGGCGGTATCGTTCTCCTCGTCCCCCGTCGCTGTCCCGAGGTACGCCGTGAAGCTCCTCTCGTTGCTCGCCCCCTGCGCGCTCGTCGCGTCGCTGCTCGCACCGCCCGCGCGCGCGGCCGAGCCGGAGTACGACCTCCTCATCACGAAC
>JBJSXS010000248.1:0-3886 GCA_046086545.1 Gemmata sp. | reverse complement strand
CCGCGAGCGCGTCCACCAGCCCGCTGAACATCCACACGGCCTGGTTGCTGGTGACCGCGTGGACGAGCACCACGTCCGGCCCCGCGCCGGACTGCTGGTAGAACAGCCGCACCCCGTTCGCTTCGACTTCGGGCATGAGTCCTCGGCGCTCGCGCGCCCCGCTGCGCGTCGCGGCTAGGCGTGTTTTTGGAGGAAGGCGACCAGTTCGCCCAGCGAAATGTCTTCGGCACCCCGTTCGCGCAGCCCCTTGAGGAAACTGCCGAACGGGAGCTTCCGGCCGAAGTGCGCGTCGAGCCGCTCGGCCAGTACGACGAGGTCGATGGACGCGAACCCGAGGTCGGCGAACACCCGGGTGCCGACCTCGACCGCGTCGGGAGCGTCGCGGTCGGGGAACGTCGCGCGCACCACCCCTGCGAGCGCCGCGAGCAGATCGTCGGTGGTGCGCATCACGCCGGCTCGCAGGTGGTTGTAGCGGCGACCGCGTCCTTCGCGCGGGCGGTCTGCGCGCGGTAGCGGCTCCCGCTCGCGCGGACAATCGCGGCGCCGCTGGTTGCGTCTAGCGATTCCAACGCGCATGATTCCGGGGGCACGCGCAGGGCGTCCGCGACCGCGGCGCAGGCGGCCCGCGCCCGCGCTTCCCGCTCGACTTCCGGGGCCGCGTTCTTCGCGATCGCCCGGAGCCCGCATCCGACGCGATCCGCGAACGCCGAAAAGGCGGCCACCTTGCCTTCGGCGAGGGCAACGCTCACCGGCGGCAGCGGTTCGCCCTGTGCTGCCCCGCGCGGGCGGCAAACGACCCGCCCGCCGACCTCCTCGGTTTCCAGGTCCGCGGGGAACATCGCCGCGCCGTGCTGGCGCGCCCACGCCGCCCGCACCGCGTCCTTCGCGAGCATCCGGCCGAAGAACCAGTCGTTCAACTCCGCGTCGGTGCCGGTCCACGCGCCGAAGGTCGCGAGCTCGTTGGGCGTCATGGTGACCCGCGCCCCCGCGGCGCGCAACACCGGCTGCTTCAGGTCCACCGGCGGTTCGAGGTAGTGGCACCGCCCGAGCGCGGCGCTCGCACCGACCGCTTCGGGCCAGTCCCGGGAGAGGAAGTACTCGTCCTTCGGGCCGAAGAAGTTGACGTGCCCGAACGGCAGGTAAAACCGCCAGTAGCCGGCGCCGGTGAGCCGCAGCCAGAGGTTGCCGCTCGTGTCGAACACTTCGAGCCCGTGGCGGTAGTGGCGCGCGGACTCCTGCTCGTTGTGCCCGCGCACGGCGAGGTGCGACCCGACCGCCGGCGTCGGGCCGAAGTACTCGATCTTCTGCACCTCGAACGGCAGCAGGATGCGCCCGGTCCAGTCCGGCTGCTCCAGGTGCCAGGCGCCGAGGATGTGCATCGCGGCGTCCATCAGCACCGGGTCGATGGCGAACCGCGGCGCCGGCTCCGACCGGAACCACCCGTCGCGCGGCTGCACTTCGAGTGTGCCCTCGATTCCCTCTTTGCCCGTCGTGTCGAGCGAGCGGATCATCTGGAACAGCGGCCCGTGGAACATGTTTCGCCGCAGGTCCTCGACGGTGGACTTGCAGGGCACGGAGTCGGTCAGCTGGAACGGCAGCGGCGCGACCGGGTCCGGGTAGCGGTCCGCGAGAACGACGGTCGCCTCGCTCGCGGCCTTGCCCGCGCCGTCGCGCAGGAACGAGTTGCCCAGATCGCGAACGTCCGCCTTGACCTCGACCGCGCCGGTTTCGGGATCGACCGACGCCACCGACGCGCGAACCTCGAGCGTGGTCGTTTCCGCGTCGAACGGGAGCCAGCGGAACAGCCGCACGTTGCGGAGCCCGACGACGACTTTGCCCGGCACGAGCAGCGCCGCGGCCTCGCTCATCGCTTCGAGGCTGAACGTCATCGGCAGCACGGGCAGGCCGTTCTGCCCGGGGTCCACGCGGCTGACCCCGCGACCGCCGAGCGTGTGGTCGTCCGCGTACAGATCCTCGCGCTCGTCCATGACGCGCCGGAAGACGATCTCCTGCCCCGGGACGTGCTGAACGATGGACCCGACGAGGCAGAACGGCTTCTCGGCGAGGGGCGCGTCGGGCGGCGCGAGGTCCTGGCACGCGAACGCCTCGAGCGCGAGTGGCGGAGGCCCGGCCGGGCGCCCGAGGAACGCGGCCATCACCTCGCGCTGCATGTCGAGGAACCGCTCCATCGTGTCGAGGTAGCCGTGCATGAGGTCGAACGAGGAGCCGCTCCCCGCGGCCCCCGTCAGTTCAGGGAGGGGCGGGTGAGCGCCTTCGCTCACCGTGTACGTTTCCGCGGGGCCTTGGCTTTCCTGCCCCGTCCCCTCGGGGAGGGGCGCCGGGGGCAGCGGTCTGCCCGCGTACAGGTACGCCAGGTTCAAATCCACCCCGTGCGCCACCAGCTGCGCGGCCAGATGGTTGATCTGCGCCGGGCCGCCCTTGCGGGGCACGTTCGCGGGGATCGCGGCGAACGGCTTGCCGCGCAGGATGTCCTCGACGAACGCCGACAGGTTTCCGCGGGGGCCGCACTCAACAAACAGCCGCACCCCGTCGCGGTACATGGACTCGATCATCCGCGTGAACTCGACCGGCGCGACCCAGTGGTTGACCGCGAGGGTCCGCATCGCGTCCGGGTCGGTCGGGAACAGCTCGCCCGTGGAGCAGCAGTAAATCGGCGTGTGCGGCGGGTTGAACGGCACGTCCGCGAACAGCGCGCGCAGCGCGCCCATGTACGGCTCGAACAGCGGCGTGTGGTACGGGCGCTTGAACGGCAGGCGCTCCGCGATCAGGCCCTTCTCGGCGAGCGCGCTTTCGACCGCGGCGACGAGGTGCGTCGGGCCGACGGCGACGCACTGGTGCGGGCAGTTGTCCATCGCCACGACCACCGCACCGCCGGCCACCTCGGTGGCGACCGCCTCGATGGTCGCCTTGCTCGCGCCGACCGCGAGCAGCGCCACGTCCGGCCCGCCGGCCTCGCTCTCCTGGCGCTGCATCACGTCCATGATCTCGGGCAGCCGCGAGCCGTGCGAGTCGCGCGAGTCCATCGCGCCGCTGGCGAGCAGCGCGCCGATCTCGCCGGCGCTGTGCCCGGCGACAGCCGCGACCGGAACGCGCAGCCCCTCGAGCACTCGGAAGATCGCCTGGTCCGCGAGCAGCACGCCGAAGATGGACGGCCCGAGGCCGCGCAGCTGGGCCTCGGCGGCGGCCTTCTCATCGGCGGGCGCGTCCGGCGGCAGGTGCAGCACGCGGCGCAGCGACGCCTCCGGGCGCCCGGCCTCCGCCGCGAGTCGGTCGCACCACGCGAACGTGTCTTCGACCTCCGGAAACACCCCGCACAGGTCCGCGAGCATGTTCAGGTACTGCGCGCCCTCGCCGGGAAACAGGAGCGCGACGGTGCCCCGCTCCGCGAGCGGTTGGTCGAAGTAGTACAGGCCGTTCGAGTCGCGGATCTGGCGGCACTTCGGGTCCGCGAGCCGCTCAGCGGCGCGCTTCAGGCGCGCGAGCAGTTCCTCGCGCGAGCCGGCGACGACCGCGAGCCGCGACCCGCCGGGCCGCACCTGCGCGGCGAGCATCGCGGCCAGGTCCGCGAGCGCGAACTCGGCCTGCTCCTCCACCGCCGCCGCGAGCGCCAGCGCCGCGGCCCGGAGCGCCTCGCGGTCGCCGGCGCGCAGAACGAACAGGACCGTGTCCGCCGGGGGCGCGGGCGGGGCTTGCGGAGCGGGTTCGGTGAGGGTCGAAGGCATGTGCGAGAGCGCGGCGGCACCAGTTGTCTCGTCCCTCTTCCCTTGCGGGCGAGGGGAGAGGGCCAGAAAACACGGTCACCCGCCGGCGCCGGCGGCGATGGGGCGGTTGTTCGGCCCGGTGGGCACCGGGTCCGACTCGCCCG
>JBJSXS010000247.1:0-14443 GCA_046086545.1 Gemmata sp. | reverse complement strand
CCCTCTTCGGTGTCCCCTCACGCGCTTTTTCGCGGCCCCACTCGTTCGGCACTCTTCTCGGCTAAACTGAGTGCATGAACCCGTTCGACCTCGCGTTCACCGACCCGGCGCACCCGTTCCACGTCCACCACATGGAGGCCGCGCTCGCGGAGGCGGGGGTCGCGGCATCGGAGGACGAGGTGCCGGTTGGCGCGGTCGTCGTTCACCCGGAGTTGGGCGTCGTTGGTCAGGCGCACAACATGCGCGAGCAACTGAAGGACCCGACCGCGCACGCCGAGATGATCGCCCTCACGCAGGCGGCGGCCGCGCTCAAATCGTGGCGCCTCGAAAAGTGCATCCTGTACGTCACCCTGGAGCCGTGCCCGATGTGCGCCGGCGGACTGGTGAACGCGCGCGTGCCGATGGTCGTGTACGGCTGCACCGACCCGAAGGCCGGCGCGTGCCACACCCTCTTTCAGATCACCAGCGACCCGCGCCTGAACCACCGCGCGCAGGTGGTCGGGGGCGTTCTCGCCGAGCGTTGCGCCGCGGTGCTGACGGACTTCTTCCGCCGCAAGCGCGAACTGGGCAAGAAGTAGGGCCGGCCGGGAGCCGGTCCTACAGGCGCGCGGCGACTTCGGCCGCGAGCCGGGCGTTTGCCACGATGAGCGCGCGGTTCGCGGACAGCGCGCGCCCGCCGCTGCGCGCGGCGATGCGTGCCAGCAAGAACGGCGTCACCCGCGCGCCGCTGACGCCCTGTGCCCGGACCTCTTGTTCCGCTTCGGCACGCCACACCTCGAACTCCGCCGCCGGGATCGCGACCTTCTCCGGGCACGGCTGCGCCAGCACCACCCCGCCCCCGCCCATCCGCACGTGCGCCTCGAACAGTGCCGCCGCGTCTTGGGGCGAATCCACACGCGCCGAGATGGGCAGGGCGGGGCCGTGATCTCGCACGTAGAAGGTTGGGAACGCGTCGGTGCGGTAGCCGGCCACGGGCACGCCGCACGTTTCCAGGACCTCGAGCGTGCGCGGCAGGTGCAGGATGCTCTTCGCCCCCGCGCACACCACCAGCACCGGCGTCCGGGCGAGTTCGGCCAGATCTGCGGAAACGTCGAACGGGTCGCCTTCACGGTGCGCCCCGCCGAGGCCGCCGGTCGCGAACACGCGGATGCCGGCCGCGTGCGCCAGGGCCATCGTCGCGGACACGGTGGTCGCGGCGTTGTGCTTCAGGGCCACCGCGGCGCCGAGGTCGCGTCGGCTCGCCTTGCGCACTTCCGGAAGGCGTGCGACGTCTTGGAGTTGCGTGTCGGTCAGACCGACGGTCGGCACGCCGTCCAGCACGGCGATGGTCGCCGGGGTCGCACCGGCGGCGCGAACGGCCGCTTCCGATTCGCGCGCGGTTTCGACGTTTAGCGGCCACGGCAGCCCGTGCGCGATGAGGGTGGATTCGAGTGCCACGACGGGCCGCCCGGCCGCGAGCGCACTCTGCACGTTCTCCGCAATCCTCAACCATTCGGGTGTTGGGTGCGCCGGGCCCATAATCGTGCCTTTGGGAAAACCCTTACGTCCGCATCGACACACCGTCCACAAGCACTCATAATGCCAGTTATGGAACCGGGACACGAGGCCGAATCCCCGTCGAGCGCCGACGAGGCGCCGGTGCCCAGCCGGGCCGCGGTGCCGGCGGGGTCGGGCGCGCCCAACCCCGGCGCGCCGTCGGCGGCCGACGTGCTGGCTTGGGTGGCGGCGGCCACCGGCCCGTGGTTCCCGTTGCGGTTCGCGGCCGAACGGGGGGTCGCGCGCGACAGCCTCGACGAGCCCCTGGCCGAGTTGCGCCTGGCGGGGCTGGTCCTCGCGGCGCAGTGGGTGCGGGGCGTCGGCCAGGGGTACGCGCTCACGGCCGCGGGCAAGGCGGTCACCGCCGACCCTGCCGCGGTCGCGCGCCTGCGGCAGGGGCTGCCCGTCGCGGTCGCGGCGGTGCCGGCGGGTGCGGCCCTGGCCGAGACGCGCGAGCCCCCAACCCTGCCCGCGAGCGCCGCACCGGCGCTGCCCGACGGCCGCGAGCCGGACCTGGCCCTGCGCCCGCCGGTCGTGGTGCCCGCGCTGCTGATCGCCAACGCCGTCTGGTTCTTCATTTGCGCGGTGTGGGGCATCCGCTGGGGCCTGACGCTCACGCGGAGCGTGAGCGAGGGCCACCCCGAGGTGCTGCACCGGTTCGGCGCGGTCAACGGGCTGGACCTGATGCGCGGCGAGTGGTGGCGCCTCATCACCTGCTGCTTCGTTCACGTCGGCGCCCTGCACCTGATCGGGAACCTGTTCGCGCTGGCGATGATGGGGCCGCTGGCCGAAATGCTGTGGGGCCGCGGGCGCCTGTTGCTCATCTACTTCATCTCCGGGCTGGCCGGCAGCGCCCTGGCGATGGCCATCCGCCCCGACGCGCTCCTGGCCGGCGCGTCGGGGGCCATCTGGGGCATCCAGATGTCACTGTTCGCGTGGCTGTTCGCGTTCCGCAAGCAGCTCCCGCCGGACGTCGCGTCCGACTGGTTCCGGCGCCTGAGCGTGGTGTTCCTGCTGAACGCCGGGGTGAGCTTCCTGCCCGGGGTGAGTTGGGAAGGGCACCTGGGCGGCGGGGTCGCGGGGTTCGTCGCGGCCGGGCTGCTGAACGCGGCGCGGTTCGGCGCCCGCCCGCGGCGGCTCGTGGCGTGCGCCCTGCTCGCGCTCTTGCCGGTCCTGAGCGTGGCCGGGGTGGTCGGGGCGATGGGCGCGAAGGGCGTGCCGCGGTGGCAGAAGCTCCGGCAGGCCGCCGAGGCGGAGGCCGAGTCCCGCGATGCGCTGGCGCGACTGAGCCTGGCACAGGACGAACTGAGGGAGTACGGGACCGAAGTGATGCCCCGGCTGGTGCGCATCGCCCCCCCGGCCGGCGCGCCGCCAAGGAACGCGTTGGTCCGAATCGCTCCGGGTGAGCTGGACGCGCTGCTGGTGCTGCGGCGCGGGCCGACCGAGCGCGCCGAACCGGTCCGGGAGCGCCTCCGCGCGCTGCAAGCGACTGCCGAGGAGGTGGCCCGGCTGACGGCCCGCGACCCCAGCGGCGTCGAGTGGCTCGATTGGCAACGGGCCCGCGTGAACCGGTTCGCGGCCGCTCAAGCGGAGGCGTACAGGCGGCTGCTGGTTCTGCTCGATTCGGACCCGCCGACCGGCGCATGGGACGCGTGGCGGGCCGCCCGCGCCGACGCCGACCGCCTGTGGGAAGAGGCCAACGCTAAATAGGAGCCGGGCGCAAAAAGGTGGGACGCTTGAAAAGTGCCGCCGGCGCGATTCCCTTCGTTCGGGGCGCGGCCCACGGCCCCTGACGTCTTGCCCGCTCTCCTCTGACGCCTGCCCTGTGCCCTCGACCGCCCGCTTCATCAGTTGTCGAAGTTGACGATGTTGCCGTCGTTGATCTGGATGGCGTTGGCGAGCGTCTTCGGGGCGATGGTTTTGGCCAGGAACCGCACCGAGCCGTCGCCCATGCCGACCACGATGCCGGACTCGAACACGCCCCCCAGCTTCGGCGGGCTTTTCGGGTCGAACGCCACCTCGTCCGGCTTCGTCCAGATGACCGGTTCGGCGGCCTCGGCCACGAGAATGGTGTTCGACGTGCCGTCGCTGATCTGAGTCAGGCCGACCCCCTTGAGCGGTTGGCCCGGTTGGCCCGGTTGGCCCGGGGGTTGGGCCGGGAGCCACGTGTTCGGCCCGCTGAACCCGCGCGCGTAGGTCCAGCCCCGCACGTTCTGGTCCGGGGCGAACACCTTGGGCATCTGGTCGATGAGCTTCTTGTTGGTGGGCGAGTCCCACGGCTCGTCCAGCTTGAACTGCTTGAACAGGTTGTCCTGTTCGATGAACGGAAGGATGGCGACGCGCCAGCTCAGCCCGGGCTTGCCGGTCTTGTCCGCGTACCCGCCCGGCAGCGTGCCGTACGTGTCGGTGTAGCTCTGCAGCCCGAACATGATCTGCTTCATGTTGTCTTCGGCCTTCGCGCGTGCCGCGGCGACTCGCGGGTTCTGCGCGCCGAAGATCGGCCCGCGCGGGGCCGGCGGGAGCGATGAGTCGCCCGTGCCCGGGAGCGGCGTCACGACCGACGGCCCGGGGCTCGGCGCCGGGTTCTGGCTCGGCGCGGACGTGTCGGGAGCGTTGGGCTTGGACTTCTTGCAGGCCGGCAGCGCGGCGAGACCGGCCGACAGCACGAGCGCGACGACCGACGACCGGGCAAAGCGAGTGGGCATGGAACTGCTCCTGTTCGCGTGCGGGACGTGACCGCCCCACAGGGTCGCTCACGGCGCTAGCGGGCGCCGCCGATGACGGTGTCGAACGCCTGGCGCAACTCCTGGTAGTTCTGCGGGCGGTCGTCGGGGTTCTTGGTGAGCATCCACAGGCACAGGTCGGACACCAGCGGGGGCAACCCGGGCACCCGTTCGGCCGGCGGCACCGGGGCCGTGTTCAGGTGCTGGAAGATGACCTGTACGCGGTTCCGCCCCTCGAACGGCAAACGGCCCGTCAGGGCCTCGTACAGCGTTACGCCGAGCGAGTAGATGTCGGCGCGGTGATCGACGGTGCTAGCGTCCTTCGCCTGCTCGGGCGCGAGGTAGGCCGCGGTACCGGCCATCTCCGGGCCGGTTCGCTCCCGCGCGGCCAGGGCCTCGGCTTTGGCGAGGCCGAAGTCGATCAGCTTCGCGTTCCCGTTCGGGCCGACCAGGACGTTGTCGGGCTTGATGTCGCGGTGAACGACCCCGGCCTGCCACACGGCCCCGAGGGCGTCCGCCATCTGCCCGATCAGGAACAGGCACCACTCGGGCGGCAGCGCGCCGCCGACCCGGAGCAGTTCGCCCAGCGGGCGCCCCTCGAAGAACTCGGTGACCAGGTACGGCCACCGCGGGTCGAACCCGAAGTCGATGAACCGCACCACCTTCGGGTGCTTCACGCGCGCGAGGGCCGCGGCCTCGACGCGGAGCTGCTTCATCGCGGCGGTGCGGTCGTACACGTTGGCCCAGTTCAGGATCTTCAGCGCGACCGGGGCCGACCGGGTGCGGTCCCACCCGCGGAACACGTGGCAGGACACCCCCGTGCCGAGCTTCTCCTGCAGGACGAACGGGCCGACCTCGGTGCCCACATCGGGCGGCGGGGCGCATGCGTCGGACGGCACGTCCCGCTGCGGGTACGGGTGCGCTTGCGTGTCGCCGGTGGCGGCCGCGGTTCCGGTCACGTGGGTAGGGCTGTTCGGCCTGGTGCTACTCGGGGGCGGCATGTCGGTGCGCTTCGGCTCGGTTGGAGCGGGCACGGGAGGCTGGTTCCCGGTTCCGAAGTCACGTCTGGTGCCGCCCGCCCGAAGCGGGTTGGCGGCGCGCCCGCCGCGGGCGCACCGGGAGCGCCGGCAGTCCGCACAGTAATCTTAGCACACGCCGTACAGGCCCCCAAACTTTTCGCGCAGGTAGGACAGGAACGGCTTCGGCGACAGTGCAGCCCCGGTCGCGCGCCGGCACAGCTCGCCCGCCCGGTACCGCTGCCCGTGCCGGTGGATGTGCTCGTGTAGCCAGCTTTTGACCGGCGCGAAGTCGCCGGCGCGGAAGTACGACTCGAACGCGCCGCCGGACTCGCGCCGGAACGCATCCATGAGCTGCGCCGCGTACAGGTTCCCGAGCGTGTACGTCGGGAAGTACCCGATGCCGCCGAAGCTCCAGTGGATGTCCTGTAAACAGCCCCGCGCGTCGTCGGGGACTTTTAGCCCGAACAGGGCATCGAAGCGCTCGTTCCAGGCGCCCGGAAGGTCGGCAGTTGTTAGGTCGCCGGACAGCAGCGCCAGCTCCAGTTCGAACCGCAGCGCGATGTGCAGGTTGTACGTCGCCTCGTCCGCCTCCACGCGAATGAGCGACGGCTTTACATCGTTGATCGCGAAGTAGAAAGTCTCCTGTGACACGTCCGCGAGCGCCCCGGGGAACGTCTGCTTCAGGCGCGGGAAGAAGTGGTCCCAGAACGGGCGCCCGCGGCCCATCTGGTTCTCCCACAGCCGCGACTGCGACTCGTGGATGCCGAACGAACACGCGACCCCGAGCGGCGTACCGAAGTGTTCCGCGGGCAGCCCCTGCTCGTAGATCGCGTGCCCGGTCTCGTGGAGGACGCCGAAGAACGCCTCGTTGAAGAACCTGGCGTTGTACCGCGTGGTGATGCGGCAGTCGCCCGGGCCGAACCCCGAGCAGAACGGGTGCGCCGTCGTGTCGAGCCGCCCGGCCCCGAAGTCGAACCCGATGGCGGCCGCCGCGGCCTCCGCGAACACCTTCTGCCGGTCCACCGGGAAGTCGCGCCCGAGCACGCTCGTGTCGGGCTGCCTGGGCGACGCCACGATCGCCTTCACCAGCGGCGACAGTTCGCTGGCGAGTTCCGCAAAGAGTGTCTGGAGGTCCGCGACGGTGGCCCCCGGCTCGTACTCCTCGATCAGCGCGTTGTACGGGTGGCCGTTGAAGCCTACGGCCGCGGCCTCGTCGCGCTTGAGCGTGACGACCTGTTCCAGCAGTGGGCGGAAGCTCGCGTATTCGTTCTTCTTTTTGGCCACCTCCCACACCCGCTGCGCCTGCGTGGTGACGCGGGCCAACTCTTCGACCAGCGCTTGCGGAATCTTGGTGGCGCGGTCGTAGGCCCGGCGCCACTCGCGCGCGTTGGCGGCGGCGTCGCTCTCCGGGTCGCGCACGAGGTCCGACGCCTCGACCGCGGACAGCAACTCGCCGACCTGCGGGTCGGTGAACTTCTGGTGCGCGAGGCTCGCAAGGAACGCGAGCTGTTCGCCGCGCAGCCCGACGCCCTTCGCGGGCATGTAGGTTTGATGGTCCCACCCGAGCGCCGCGGCGCACGAGTTGATGACCCCCAACTCCTTCGCGCGGCGGGCCAGTTCGGTGTAAGCGTCGGTCGCGGTCATCGGTCGCTCCTGTACGAACCATCCGCGTTCGGTTATTGTCGGTGTACGAAGCGCGGCGCGAAGCACCGAGGGGGCCCGATGGCCGGCAGGCTGGTGACGATTGCGGCGTTCGCCGAAGCGACGGTGGCGAACGCCGCGCGCAACGCGCTGGACGCCGCCGGCATACCGGCGACGTTGAACACCGAGGGGTCGTTCGGGCTGTTCGGTCGGACCGTCACCGCGTTGAGCGTTCGGCTCGTCGTGCGCGAAGCGGATGAGCCGGCCGCGGTCAAGGTGCTGGACGACACGTTCGGCCCGCAAGAGCAGGTGAGCGAGGCGGAACTGGCCGCCCGGGCCGAGGCCGCGGAACCGGAAGACGCGCGCGACGCGGCCTGGCGGCACCGGAGTCCGACCCCGAGACGGACTCGCTCGCCCGGGAGACGGACGCGCGCGTCGCGTTTCAGGCGGCCGCCATCGGCCTCGTCTTTCCGATCGCGACGCTCTTCGCTCTCGTGGCCATCGTGCAGGCCTCCTGCGGACCTGGCGAACTGAGCGCACGCGGCCGGTGGCGCCTGCGCGCCGCCGTCGCGCTGGCGCTCGGGCCACTCGTGCTGGTCGAGTTGGTCCTTGCCGCGATGGTTCTTTGGAACGTCCTGTGAGCCTGACCGCGACCGCCGCGCCGCACCCGGACGACACCATCGTGGCGCTGTCGTCGCCGCCCGGCCCCGCCCCGCGCGCGATCGTGCGCGTCAGCGGGCCGGGCACGCGCCCGGTGGTGGAGAAGGTGTTCGTGGGGGCGCGGCCCTCTCCCGCACGGGGAGAGAGCACGACAAAAAACGCGCGCCACTTCGTCCCCGGTGCGCTCGCCCTCACCGGCGTTCACCCGCCGGTGCCCGCGGCCCTGTACTTCTTCGCCGGGCCGAAGTCGTACACGGGGCAAGACCTCGCGGAGTTGCACCTCGTTGGTTCGCCGCCGCTCGTGGAGCGCCTCATCGCGGACCTGATTGCGGCCGGCGCGCGCGACGCGCGCCCGGGCGAGTTCACCATGCGGGCGTTCCTCGCGGGCAAGAAGGACCTGCCACAGGCCGAAGCGGTGCAGGCGGTGATCGACGCGGGCACCGACGCGGACCTTACTGCCGCGCTGGCACAACTCGCTGGTGGGGTCTCGCAACCGCTGCGCGCCCTGCGCGACGACCTGCTGAACCTGCTCGCCGATGTGGAGGCCGCACTCGACTTCGCCGACGAGGACATCGAGTTCGTCACCCGCGACGCGACCCTCACGCGCCTCGGAGTTGCGATTCGGCACCTCGAAGCCGTCGAGAGGCAGTTGGACGCGCGCACCGTGTCCGGGCGCCCGGTGCGGGCGGCGCTGGTGGGCCGGCCGAACGCGGGCAAGAGTAGCCTGTTCAACGCACTCGCGGGGGGCGCGGCGCTGGTCAGCCCGATCGCCGGTACCACGCGCGACTACCTGACTAGAACGCTCACGCTAAACGGCGTCGAGGTCGAACTGATCGACACCGCCGGCTGGCAGGACGCGGCCGACAGCATCGAGGCACAGGCGCAACACCTCGGGCGCGAGCAGACGACACGTGCCGACGTGGTCGTGTGGTGCGACGAGGGCTGCGCCTTCAGCCCCGCAGACGAAGCCCGGCTGAAGGTGACCGGGGCCGTGGTGCTGAAGGTGTTCACGAAAAGCGACCTTGCGCACGAAGGTTCGCGTGCGCTCGCCTGCTCGGTTGTTTCCGAGAACGGCCTCGACGCCCTTCGCGCGGCACTCGGCGACGCGGCGGCGTCACTGACGCGCTCGCCTCTCGCGCCGAGTCAGAGCCGGTGCCGGGGCCACGTCCTCGCGTGCCAGGAGCGGCTGCGCGAAGCGCGCACGCACGCGGCCCACAACGACCCGCCGGAACTGCTCGCCCTGGCGCTGCGCGGCGCGCTGGGCCCGCTCGGCGAGATGACCGGAGCCGTGTACACGAACGACCTGCTGGACCGCGTGTTCTCGCGCTTTTGCATCGGGAAATAACTGCTTCCACCTCGGAATATTGGAACCGCGCTTCAGACGCGGGTCCGTCGCGGCCGATCTGAGTGATAGCTCTGGGTAGACAGAGTAATTCGGGTAAAAGGAGAGAGCTATGCTCGTTTCCGGCGACTGGCCGTCGACAGTCTTCCACGTCACCCACTGGAAGGCCGGGTCGCAGTGGATCAAGCACATCCTGCAAGAGTGCTGCCCGGATCTCATCGTTCGCCCCGCCCCCAAGCAGGTTCAGTACCTGGGCGAGGGACTGAAAGCGGGTAAGGTTTACCCGACCGTCTACCTCACCAAGGGACAGTTCGAGAGCATCTCGCGCCCGCCCGGCTCGTGCCACTTCGTGGTCATCCGCGACCTGCGGGACACGCTGGTGTCCGCCTACTTCAGCATCTTGTACAGCCACTGGGGACACGACCCGGAACTGCTGCAGTGGCGCCAGACGCTACAGAAACTCAGCCCCGAGGAGGGGTTTGCTCGCCTGCTGGAGGAGTGGCTGTACGGTTGCGAAGAGATTCAGCGGTCCTGGCTCGAGGCAGGGGAACAACTATTTCGGTACGAGGACCTGCTCGAGCGCGACCTCGACATCCTGGAACCGGTTCTGATCGACCGGTGCCGGCTCCCGGTGTCCCGAGAGCGGTTCCGGGAGGTCATCCTGGGCGCCCGGTTCGACCGCCGGACCGAGGGC
Organism: Gemmata sp.; assembly: GCA_046086545.1. Lineage (GTDB taxonomy): Bacteria > Planctomycetota > Planctomycetia > Gemmatales > Gemmataceae > Gemmata. The sequence goes on along the minus strand of JBJSXS010000247.1, from coordinate 4,828 downwards.
CGCAAGCGCGGCGAAGAGGACCTGCTGGCCCATGAACGTAAGGGCGTCGCGGGGGACTGGCGGAATTACTTCACCCCGGGCCTCGCCCGGCTCTTCCGGGACCGGTTCGGCGAGACGCTTGTCGCCACCGGGTACGAACCCGACGACGGCTGGGTCGGTCGGGTGACGCAGTCGGTGGTGCGGGCGCCGGCGCACTGCCGCGGGTGCGAGCAGCGGGCCCAGACGATCACCAGCTTGCAAGGCGTCTGTGACGAGCGCCTGGTTGTGATCGAGGAGCAGGCCCGGGAGATCGCCATGCTGCGCGAGGTCTGCGCCGAGCGCCTGGCCCTGATCGAGCAGCAGGCCCAGGAGGCTGCCCGGCTGCGCGAGGTCTGCGCCGAGCGCACGGCCAAGGCCGAGAGGTTCCGCGCGACCGCCTGAGCGGGCGGGCCGGCTCTCAAACCACCGCCCGCACGTGTAACTGGCCCGCTTCGGTCCAGTCGAACAGCATCAGGTCCGCGGGCCGGCCTGCTTCGATAGTCGTGACCGGGAGGCCGAGTAACTCCCGCGGGCGCGACGACGCGAGCGCGATGCCGTCGCCCGGGCTGAGCCCGGCCATCCGGATCACGTTCGACACGCACAGGTCGGTGAAGTGCCCGCTGCCCGCGAGGAACGGCGTGCCCGCGACCACGATCTTGCCCGACGCCAGCACTTCCAGTTCGGTGCCCCACTCGCGGTACGTGCCCGCCGGCATCCCCGCGAGGCTCCCCGCGTCGCAGGTGATGAGCAGCCGCGAGAGCCCCTTCACGCGCGCGATGCACTTCACCAACGTGGCCGGCAGGTGGTGCCCGTCGGTTATGATGCTGGCGCACAGGTCGTCGCACGACAACTGCTCCCAGACGTAGTTGTCGTGTCGCGGCAGCACCGCGTGGCACCCGTTGCCGAGGTGCGTGCTGGTCTTCGCGCCGGCTCGGACCGCGTCGCGGACCTGTGCCCCGGTCGCGGCGGTGTGCCCGATGGCGACCACCACGCCAGATTTCGTGAGCCGCTCGATGAACGCCAGTGCGCCGACGCGCTCCGGGGCAACGGTGACCATGCGGATGCGCCCGCCGGCGGCATCCTGCCACCGCCGGAACTCGTCCCAGTTGGGGTCGCGCGCGTGCTCGCGCGGGTGCGCGCCGCGCGGCCCGTCCTCGCCGGACAGGTACGGCCCTTCGAGGTGGAACACCGGCATCCGGCGTCCCAACTCGGCGTCGGCCTCGAGCGCCCGCGCGAGTGTGGCGAACCCGTGGTGGAGCGCCTCGAACGAGTTCGTCACGAGGGTCGGCGCGAAAGCGCCGATGCCGTGCTTCTTGCACTCGTCGGTCACCGTTCGCACCCCCTCGGGGGTGAGTGCCGGCGAGTTGAAACTGATTCCCAGGCACCCGTTGATCTGCGGGTCGAACAGCGCCGGCGCCACCCACTGTTCCGGGTTCTGGTCCGAGGGGCCGACGTGCGTGATGCGACCGGCCTCGGCGGTGACGGCGAGCGGGGCGCCCGTGGCGTAGTGGCGTGCGTGAAGGATCATACGGTCCTTATTAGTGGTGCGCGGCCGGCCGCGCAGTTAAATTAGAACTCGCGGACGGGCGCACTCACCACAACTCAAGGGCGGCAGCCATGTCCCGGCGTGCGATTCTGGTGGCGGCTCTCGCGGTGCTGTTCGGCGGCCCTCTGGTCGCGGCCCCGGTGCCGGTGGCGCCGAAGGCGGACGACTCCGTTTCGGCCCCGGCCGTCAGGCTGCTCCAGGAGCGTAAAGTCCAGAAGGAACTGAAGATGAGCGCCGATCAGCGGATCGTCGTCCTCGACGGCATCGCCGATTTGGAGGAGGAGTTCCAGAAGAAGATCGAGGAACTGTCGCGCCAGCCGAAAGCCCCCGAGGACGCCTTCGACAGGCTCGACAAGGAACTCAAGACCAAGACCGAAAAACTGCTGGGCGACACCGCGACGAAGGGCCTGAGCGCGGCGCAGCGAAAGCGGCTGGGCCAACTCGACCTGCGCATCCGCGGGGTCGCCGCGTTCGGTGACGAGAAGGTTGTGAGGGCACTGCAACTGACCGACAAGCAGAAGAAAACGGCTGCGGACCTTGCGGAGCGGCAGAAGAACTCGGCCGCCGGCTACTTCGACAACCCCGGTAACGAGGACGACGCGAAGCGCAAGGCGGACTTATTCAAGGCGCGGAAGGACTTCCTGAAGCAGATGGAAGACGCGCTCACCGCGGACCAGAAGGCGGCCTGGGCGCTGCTTCTGGGCGACGGCCCGACCGGGTTCGCGGCCGACGATCTGTGGCTGAAGATCGAGGAGGACGCCGACCTCGCCCTGCCCGGCCTTCTCGGGAAGTGAGGCACGCTGCGGGAGGGTAGCAATTCAAGGGCGGAGCGCAGCAGAAGCGCGTTAAAGCCGTTAGCCCCGAGCCGGAGTCGAGGGCGTGACTTGGCGCGGCGGGCGCCGGGTGTGTCTGCGACGCCATCGCCTTCGGCACGGGGCTGACATCGGGTCTGGTTGGTTCTGCTTTCTGGGCTTGGTCACTCGGACTGGCGTTGGCCGCTCGCCCGAACCGTCATCACTCCTCCGGCGGTTTCGCGCGGCGGCTTCCGAGCGCGCGGGCCAGGGTGAAGCCGACGCCGACCGCGGACAGCAACACCCCGGCACCGCCCATCAGCATGAGCCAGTCGCGGCGGTCCGGTTGCCACAGCGGGCGCTGGGGCGCCGGCAGCGGCCCCGGCAGCATTCCTGTGGGCGGCTCGACCAGTTCCGTCACCAACTCGACCTCGACCTCCTCGACCGGCGCGGGAACCGGGGCCGGGGTCGGGGCCGGCGCGGGGCGAGCCGGTGCGGGCCTGGTGAGGGTCGGCGCGCCCGCGGGCTTGGGCGGGGCGGGCTTCGCCCCTGGCTTCGTCCCGGTGCCGGGCGCCTTCGCGGCCGCGGCGGGCTTCGGCTTCTGAGCCGAATCCTTGGGCAGTTCCATTTGCGACTCGCTTTCCAGCCAGTCCTTGTACGCGGGCACGATCTTCGACGCGGCGGCCGGCGGGCCGGCGCGGTCGAACGGTTTTAGCGCCGCGGCCGCCTCGGCGGGCGTCTGGAACCGGTCCTCCGGAGACTTCGCGAGGAACCGGTTCAGCACCTCCTGGAGCCCCGGCGGCACGTCGGGCGCGAACGCGGCCAGCGGGGCGGCCTCCTCCGTCGCGTGCCGCACCATCTGCGCCATGATGTTCGTTTCCTGGAACGGCGGCGCGCCGGTCAGACAGTGGTACAGCACGCACCCGACGCTGTACACGTCGGCCCGGATGTCGGCCGAGTGCGCGTCTTTGGCCTGTTCCGGCGCGAGGTAATCCGGGGTGCCGAGAACCGACCCCTCCTGCGTGAGCTGCGTCTCGATCTGCGCCTCCGGGGCGCTCTCGTCGAACAACTCGCGGCCCAGGCCCACGTCCAGGATCTTGGCGGTCGCGTCCCAGGTGGCGCCCGGCTTGTCCGGGGCCGGCGCGGGCGTGAGCATCACGTTCGCCGGCTTCAGGTCGCGGTGCACCACGCTCCGCTCGTGCAGGTGCTGGAGGCCGTCGAGGATCTGCCGCACCAGCCGCACCGCCTCGGCCCACGGCAGTTGCGAGCAGCGCTCGAGCGTGTCGGCGAGCGTCTCGCCTTCCAGAAACTCCATCACGATGTAGTGCACGCCGGAGAACTCGCCGACCTGATAGGCGCGCACCACGTTCGGGTGGTCGAGTTGCGTCAGCAACCGGGCCTCGCGCTGGAACCGGCCGAGGGTGTGTGGGTTCTTGGCCCGCGACGCCGGCAGGATCTTGAGCGCGACGAACTGGCCGAAGTTGTGGACCGCCTTGTACACGCCCCCCATCTGCCCTTTGCCGACGCGGTCCAGGATCTTGTACCCGCCCAGGAAGAACCCGTCGGCCCGGCCGCGCTGGACCAGCAGCGCCTGGTACTCGGTCAGGCACTTGCGGGCGACCAGGAACCGCCGGAGCGAGTCCACGCGGTCGTCGGACCCCGGCCTCTCCTCCTTCCACTGCCGGTACTGCGCCTCCACCTCCTCGGGCGGGAGGAGCCGGCTCTTGACGATCAGGGTGCAGTACTCGCGGGCGTTCGTGACGGGGGTTGCCATGACCACCACTGGACAGAGGACAGGAGTCAGGGGACCGAGGTCAGAGGACGGGAGCCGGAGCGGGGGCCAACGGGTTCGTGCCCGCCCCGGGGCGGGCACGAACCGGTCAGGGCGGCTGTGCCAGCAACTTCAGGCCGGTGCGCGCCAGGTCCACCCACCGCTCTTCGTCGGGCGCGGCGGCGAACGCGGCCACCACGCCTTCCCACGCGGTCCGCGCCTGCTCGCGCTCCCCGTCCTGCGCGAGCCGCAGCCCGCGGAGGTACGCGCGCTCGGCCTCGGACCGCCCCTCGCCCTTCGCCCCGGCGAGCGCGCGGCGCAGTTCCTGCCGGTCTTTCAGCGTGCGGCGCGCGCGGGCCACCTCGTCCTTGTATTGATCGGGGTGCGTGCGCGCCAGCCGCTCCAGCGGCCCCGCGGCCGCGTCCCAATCGGCCGGGCGGTCCGACTTCACCAGCGGTTCGGCCGCCGCGTACAGCTCCTCCGCCGACGGCGCCGGCCGCGCGAACGGCAGCACGAGTGCCGCCAGCGTCGCGAGGAACAAGGGTATCACCACGGCCGGCCGTTTGAGCAGCGGGCGCGGCTCGGGCGGCGGCTCGGCCCCGTCGCCGGCGCCGAGCGCGGCGGCCAGCGCGGGCAGCTCCCCGGTGTCCGGGGTGACCTTCTCGGGCCACGTCAGCTTCTCGCCCTTGCGCTCCAGCTTGC
>JBJSXS010000246.1:0-3503 GCA_046086545.1 Gemmata sp. | reverse complement strand
CTGGAGCGCGGTCGCGGCCTCGGCCTGCCGGTTCCGGCGCAGCAACCCGGCCGCCACGCGCAGCTCGTCGGGCAGTTCCTGACCGCCGGCCGCGTCGAGGCCCTTGCGCAGCGCCTTGGCCTCGGCTTCGACCTTGTCGGCCGCCGCCTTCAGATCGGCCGCGGCGGCCGCGGCCGCCGCGGCTTGCGCGTTCAACGCGGACCTCGCGTCCGGGTTGTCGGTCGCGTCGGCGTTTCGCTTGAGGTCGGCCACGGCCGCGTCCTTCTGGCGCGCCGGCGCGCGGTACTCCTCGGCCTGCTTGTCGCGCTCGGCGGCCAGGCGCGCGGCCCGCGCAACGAGCTCACGCGACTGATCGGCCGACTGCTCCGCGCGAAGGGCCGCGCGGTCGAGGTCGCGCTGGCCGTCGTCGGTGGGCCTGAGCGCCCCGGGCTTCACCCGGTCCTTGAGCTGCTCGTTGTCGGCCAGCTGCCGCAGGACGTTGTCCTTCTGCACTCGGGCCTCGCCGCGGATCTCGCCGGCCCCGCCCCACAGCGCGAGCAGGTCGAGCAGCGCGGTCGCGGTGTCCTCTATACTCTTCTGGCTGCGCCCGGCCTTGCGGAGCAGGTCCGGAATGTCCTGAGCCTGCCCCGGCTTCGGCTGCCCGGCGAGTGCGAGCGCGTCGGCGAGGTTCTGCTGCGCGGTGCCGAGGTCGCGGTCCGCGGTGCGGCCCAGTTCGCTCGCGACCACCTCCACGCGGTCGGTCGTGTTCGACCTCGGGAGCCCGTTCGCGCGAGCGGTCTCGCGCAGCAGGTCGGCCCGCGCCCGCAGCCCATGGGCCGGGTCGGTGACCCGCGCGCCGATCGCGCGCTGCCCCTGCTCCGCGCCGGCGAGGCGGTCGCGGTCCGCGGGCGACAGCGCGCCCCCCGAAAGCGGCATCACCTCGGCGGCCTTCTGGCGCGCGTCGCGCTGCTGCTCGCGGACGCGCACCAGTTCCGGTCGCAGCGCGGCGAGTTCCCTCTGGAGCCACGCGTCGATGGCATCCGGCGCCGCGACGCGGATCTCGAACTCGTGCTGACTCCGGCCGAAGCCCTTGAGGGGGGCAACGTCGTCGAAGTCGTCGGCCGCGGCGCGCAGAACGATCAGATCGCCGGCCTTGAGCGGAGCACCGTCCTCGTGAACGAGCGAGGCGACCGGCACGCGTGCCGCGACGTCGAGGGTGCCCGCGGGCGGGGCCAGCACGAACGCGGTCCCGCCGCCGGCTCCCGCGAGCGCGGCCAGCGAGGTGTTCCCGGCGCCGCCGAGCGGAACCGCGCGCGGGCGCCCGTCGCGCCCCACGCGGTACTCGAGGAACGCCGACCGCACCCCGTACAGCGGGTCTTCGGCCAGCACGCTCACGTCGATCACCGCGCCCGGCGACAGGTACACCGGGTCGCGCCCGGCGGCGGGTCGGCGGAGCGTCACTTTGGGAACGGGGTCCGGGGTCAGGTCGATCTGGAGCTTGCGCAGCCCGGTCAGGCCGGTGTCGTCGGTCAGCTTGAGCGCGTAGGCTCCCGACAGCGGGGGGATGAAGGTTGCGGACAGGTGCGTGCCGCCGGCCGACAGCGCGAGCGGGATGTCCGCGGCCAACTCGTTCGCCAGCCCGTGCGCGCCGACCGCCGCAAGCGGGTTCAGGTGCCCCAGGTGCGCGAGCGGGGCCGCGCCGACCACCGCGCTCTTGTCACCCATGTACACGAGCGCGGCGGCCGACAGCTTCAAGTCGGTCGCGGCCCTGAACCGGACGACGGTGCCGGTCGGCACCTCGACGCGCTCGACGCCGTCGACGCTCGCCCCGGGGAGCTTCGTGTACGCCGGCGGCGCGAGGTGCAACTGCGTCGATGGGCGCCCGTCGAGCGGCACCAGGCGCGGCGGCGGCACCACCTGAACGCTCTGCCAGTCGGTGAGCGCGTCGTTGGCGCCGACTCGCACCTCGAAGGTCGTTGGGACGCGGCCCGGGTCGAACCGCGTGGTGACGACCGCGGCGCCGGGCACCTGCGCGTCGTTGTTGAGCGCGAGCGGGAACTGCTCCTCGAACTCGGTGCCGTCCTTGACGCGCACGGCCACGGTCGCGGGCCCGCTCAGCGTGCCGCGCACCGCGAACTTCAGCTCGAACCCCTCGCCCTTCGGGATGCGCGCCGGGAACTCTTTGGGCGCGAGGAACTCCACACGGGTCTTGGTGGGCCACGGGTGCGCGCCGAACGGGTCGGCTAGCCGGACCAGTGCGGTGGCCGCGCGCCCGCCGTTGAACAGCCCGAGCGGGGCCGCGCACGCGAGCACCGCGAGGCACAACCACGCGTTGCGCCAGCACCGGCCGGTGGGCACCGGATAGTCGAGCGGGAGCCGGCCGGCGCGGCGCTCTGCCGCGCGCACCGCGGACGCGGCGAGCCGGTTCGACACCCCGGTCGGCTTCGGCGGGCGCGGGTCGGCGGCCGACGGGCCTGCCCCGAGGAACGACACGGCCGACGCGAGCGAGTCGTTGAGGGCCGGGAACCGCTCTTCCAGTTCCAGCGCGACGGACAGCGCGTCGGTGCGGTACCCCCGCGCGCGGCCGGCGCCGCGCGCCCACACCACCCCGCCGGCCGCGAGCAGCGCGACGAGGGAGAACGCGCGGGTCAGCGGCGGCAGGTGCAGGGCGGCGTAGAGGGCACACGCGAGCGCGGCGACACCGACAACGGTCCCGACCAGCGCGAACGCGCCGGCGGCCAGGGCCGTGTACTTGCGCGCGCGGCCCAGTTCGGCGAGCCGGTCCGGGAGCGTCCGGCGCTCGTCCGGCGGGCGCAGCAGCAGTGCCATGCGGAACAACTCCCGAACGTAGAACGGACCCGACCCGTGTCTCGGCCTTCCCCCCTCGCGGGAGAGGGGTGCCGGAGGAGATTCGCCGGCTGATGCGGGCGCGCTGTGCAAGGCGAGAGAGCCGAAGCTCGTCGTTTGCACCGAGCCCCAACCCACGCCCGGCCGGAGACCCGCCACCCTCTCCCGCGCGGGGAGTGGATCGGCCCGAAACGCTGCCCCATCATAACAGCCGCTCGCGCTTCCGCAAAAGCCACTCGGCCAGCAGAAGTGACAGCAGCAGGCCGTACACCAGCGGCTGGTTCCAAAGCGGCACCGGCGGGCACGGCTGGTTGAGCGGCACGCGCTGGAGGTTCTTCAGATCGGTGAAGATGTCGGTCGCGTTCGCCAGCGTGTAAAACCCGCCGCCGGAGACGCTCGCCGCCTGCATCAGGTCCGCGCGGTTCAGCTCGGTGCGCTCGCGCTCGTCCATCGGCGGCAGCACCCGCGCGGTGGCGAACGGCTTCGACCCCTGCACCTCCGGGTCGGTCAGTTCGAACCGGTACTCGCCCTGCGGGGCGCGGGCCAGCGTCGTCTCGAACAGGACCGTCGGGCCGGGCGCGCGCGGCAGCGTGAGCGTGGTCGTCTCGGTCGCGCCGGGGCCGGGCGCGCCGTCGGGCTTCAGCAGCGGGGAGCGCGTCAGGGTCACGCGCACCGGC
>JBJSXS010000245.1:0-6652 GCA_046086545.1 Gemmata sp. | reverse complement strand
AAGCCGCAACCGGCCGGCGACGAGGTCAAGTCGTACTGGGTCGTGTTCAACATCCCGGCCGACGCGACGAGCCTGGAGAAGAACAGCAAGGGGGTCGGCAAGGCCGGGTACAACGACAAGCGGCGCACCGGGTACGACCCGATGAACTCCAAGGGGCCGGGGCCGAAGGAGTACCACGTCACACTGTTCGCGCTGTCGGCCGAGCCGAAATTCGACACCGACAAAGTCACCCGGTCTGACCTGTTGAAGGCCGTGAAGCACATTACTCTGGCCGAAACCACCCTGAGCTACACCTACGAGCGCAAGACGAAGTGAAAGGCGGAATGTGTTGGGCGGTGGGCAGACAGCGGGACGAGGCGGTGCGCGGCCCGGGACCGCTTCGCGCTCTGACTGCTCCCCGCCGCCCACAACCGTATGCACACTTGCCAAGAGGAGACGCACATGAGATGGCTCGCACTCGCGACAGCCTTGCTGCTGCCCTCGGTCGGACGTGCGGCCGAACCGGCGCGACCGAACATCATCCTGATGCTGGCCGACGACCAGGGGTGGAACGGCACGTCCGTGCCCATGCACCCGGACGTGCCGGGCTCAAAAAGTGACGTGATACGCACCCCGAACCTGGAGAAGCTCGCGGCGCAGGGGATGCGCTTCTCGGCGGCATACGCCCCGGCACCGGTGTGCTCGCCCACCCGCATCAGTCTCCAGACCGGGCGCAGCCCTGCGGCCCTGCACTGGACGAAGGCCGCACCGCCCGAGCCCGGGCGCAAACTGAACGAGCCGGTTAACGTCAAGAACATCGCCGACGGCGAGGTCACCATCGGCACGGCGCTCCGCGACGCGGGGTACATGACCGCCCACTACGGCAAGTGGCACATCCGCGGGGGCGGGCCGGCGAAACACGGGTACGACGACAGCGACGGCGACACCGGGAACGAGGAAGCGTTCAAGTACACCGACCCGAACCCGGTGAACATCTTCGGCATGGTCAAGAGCGCGACCGCGTTCATGGAGAAGAGCAAAAAGGCGGGCAAGCCGTTTTACATCCAGCTGTCGTGGAACGCGCTGCACGCCGCCGGGAACGCGAACAAGGCCACGCTCGCAAAATACGAGAAGCTCATCACCGGGAACGAGAAACGCGTACAAGTCGCGGCGATCACCGAAGACCTCGACACCGGCGTCGGCGCGCTCGTGAAGGCCATCGACGACCTCGGGCTCGCGGGCACGACCTACGTGATTTACACGTCGGACAACGGGGCCGGCGGCGGGGGCCGGGGCGCCCTGCACGGGGGCAAGGGGGATGTGTACGAGGGCGGCATCCGGGTCCCGTTCATCGTCCGCGGGCCGGGCGTGAAACCGAACGCGTGGTGCCACACCCGAGTGGTCGGGTACGATTTCCTCCCGACATTCTGCGAGTGGGCCGGGGTCTCCGCCTCCAAGCTCCCCAAGTCGGTCGAAGGCGGGAGCCTCGCGAAGGTCATTGCAGAAGGCAAGGGCACGGTGAGGCGCGCGCGCGAAGAACTGGTGTTCCACTTCCCGCACTACCAGGGCGACGCCCCGCACTCCGCGATCATCGTAGGCGACATGAAACTGATCCGCTTCTACGAGGACGACCGGACCGTTCTTTACGACCTGTCGAAAGACTTGCGCGAGCAGTCGGACCTGTCCAAGGGTCAGGCGGACCAGGCCGCGAAGCTGAACAAGCAGTTGACGGAGTACCTGAAGGCGGTGAACGCCCAGATGCCGACCCCGAACCCGAAGTACGACCCGAAGGCTGTTCCGCCACCGAAGAAGAAGGGCGGCAAGGGCGACAAGGACGAAGAGTAACCGGAGGCTAACGTGACCCGCAAGTTGATCTCCTGCGCGGGGCTGTTCGCCGCGGCACTCGTCGCGGTGTCCGCTGCCCCGCCGGAGCTGGCCTCGGGCCAGGACAAGAAGAAGGGCGGGGGCGGGCCGAAGCACGTGTTCTCGTGCCCGCCGCCGGACCACCCGTTCGATGTGATCCTCGCGCGCCCCACCGACACGTCAGTGACGGTCAGCGTGCTCGCGTACAGGCCCACGGACGCCTACATCACCTTCGGCACCGAAGCCGGAAAGCTCACCGGGCGGACCGACACGCGCCCGCTCGCGCCGGACGCGCCGGCGGAGTTCGTGCTGAAGGGGCTGAAGGCCGACACCCGGTACCAGTACCGCATCCACACCCGCCCGGAAAGCGCCAAAGAGTTTGTGACCGATGCCGAACGGACGTTCCACACGCAGCGGAAGCCGGGCAGCCCGTTCGTGTTCACCACGCAATCCGACTCGCACCTCGACCAGGGCACCCGCGCCGCAGTGTACGAGCTGAGTTTGGCGAACGCCCTCAAGAGCCGGCCCGACTTCCACATCGACATCGGCGACACGTTCATGACCGACAAGTTCGAGAAGCACACGGACGCCGCCCCACAGTACGTCGCGCAGCGGTACTTCTTCGGCCGCATCGCGCACTCGGCCCCGCTGTTTCTCGTGCTCGGCAACCACGACGGCGAGCGCGGCGACCGGTACGACGGCACCGCCGACTGCATGCCGGTGTGGTCGGCTGCCCGGCGCAAGAAGCTATTCCCGAACCCTTCCCCGGACGGGTTCTACACCGGGAACAAGACCGAGATCAAACACGTCGGCACGGCTGAGAACTACTTCGCGTGGGAGTGGGGCGACGCGCTGTTCGTGGCCCTCGACCCGTTCTGGCCCACCACCACGCGGCCCCGGAAGGGTGCCGAGGACGGGAACTGGGCGCGGACCCTCGGCAAGGAGCAGTACGACTGGCTCGGCAGGACCCTTGCGGGGTCCAAGGCGAAGTTCAAATTCGTGTTCATCCACCACCTGGTCGGCGGGGTGGACGATTCCGGGCGCGGCGGGAGCGAGGCCGCGGCGCTGTACGAGTGGGGCGGTAAGGGCAAGACGGGCAAGGACGAGTTTAAGGCCAAGCGCCCGGGCTGGGACGTGCCGATCCACCAGCTCATGGTGAAGCACAAGGTGTCGGTCGTGTTTCACGGGCACGACCACTTCTACGCGCACCAAGAACTTGACGACGTGAAATACGTCATGGTGCCGCAGCCGGGCCACCCGGGCGGGGAACGGCTCCGCGGCACGGACGAGTACGGTTACATTCGGGGCGATTTCCTGCCCCCGGCCGGGCACGTGCGCGTGTCGGTGACGCCGGAGAAGGCGACCGTCGAGTACGTCCGCTCGCTGCTGCCGGCCGCAGAAACCCCAAAGCAAAAGAACGGGCACGTCGCCCACACGTTCACCCTGCGGCCTGCACCGTGAGGTGCGGCCGTCGGTCACCTTTTCGGCGCGAGCGCGGCGGCAAAGAACTTGACCACGGGCGCGACGTCCTTGAGCCCGTGCGGGTGGTGATCCTGTCCCGGCTTCACCACCCGCTCGACCGGCCCTCCGAGAGCCGTGTACCGGTCGTACACCAGCGCCGAGTTCTCGGCGTGCGGCACCACCGTGTCCTTGTCCCCGTACACGAGCAGCAGCGGAACCCTCGCCTTCGCAAGTGGCGCGAGGTTGTCCACCGGGTTCAGCTTGTAGGCGAGTGCCTCGTCGTCGCCTTTGAAGTCGTAGGCGGCGAGGAGCTTCTTCCACTCCCCCTCCGAGCCCTTGCCGGTGCCGAGCTTCTTGACCTGCCCGCCGGGCCAACTCTTGAAGTCGCACACCGCGTTGTCGAGGTACACGGCCAGCGTCCGGTCCGGGTGCGCGGCCGCCCAGTTCATACAGTACAGCCCGCCGCGTGACAGCCCGATCAGCCCCGGCTTGGGGTGCATGCCGTAGTCCTCGACCATTGCGGCGTGGAACACCTCCCACCTCTTGACCGCCTTCGGGGAGCCGAACAGGTCCGGAACCTTCAAGTACGCGAGGTGCCAGCCGGCCTTCACGAGAGCCGCGTCGCAGTCCGCGAAGGCCCCGAAGAACTCGCCCCGCCACACCCACGGGCGGCCAGCAAGTGGCCTCTCCGGCACGACCACGGTGGCGTCGTACTCGCCGACCTTGAAATCGTGCCGCGTCAGGCCCTGCCACTTGGTCGGCGCGCCGGGGAACGGTTTCGGATCGGCTGCGAGCCCGTCGCCAGCGAGGGCAAGTGCCAGGATGGTCAGCGCGTGACGAACGGTCATGCGATCGGCTCCGGTGTTAGCGTGATGTCGGTCAGGAATGTGTACGAGCAGAGTCACACGGGAGGAGGGCCACCGAGTTCCGCGACCCGGGCCGCCGATGGCACATCATGTCACGGACTGTCCACGGACTGTCGGCGGGCGCGCCTGAATCCGGTGCCGTTCGGACGCACCGCTGGCGCGCCGGGCGCCTGCCGCGCCGGTAGGCGTTTGGTCACCCAACCTCGCGGTCCTGCTCGTACAGTTCCAGAGGCAAACCGTCAGGGTCGGCGAAAAAGGTGAACCGCTTCCCGGTGTACTCATCCACCCGCACCGGTTCAACGCTCACCGCGTGCCTCTCTAAGTGCGAGACAGCCACTTCGAGGTCGGTCACCGCGAACGCCAGGTGCCGCAGCCCGCACGCCTCCGGGTAACTGGGTCGCTTCGGCGGGTCCGGGAAGCTGAACAATTCGACCTGCGTGCCGTCCGGCAGCCTGAGGTCGAGCTTGTAGGAGTCGCGGGTCTCACGGTACACCTCGGACACGACCTTCAGACCGAGCACCCCGACGTAGAACAGCTTGGACCGCTCGTAATCCGAGCAGATGACCGCGACGTGGTGCGTGCCGACGATACGCATGTGCCTCTCCCGCTCGGGCCAAACAGCGCGCCGCCCGGTTCACCCGTTTCACCAGTTTGCGACCGTTATCGCCAACTGCAATACGGTTGCGATTCCCACCCAGACGAGGTACGGAACCTGCGCCGCCGCGACCCACCGGGCGTGCGCCCACACGGCGACCATCGACCACACGATGGTGCCCAGCACCACCAGGATGTCTGCTGCCGCCAGCGGCAGGTTCCGAAGCCCGAACTGGATCGGGGTGAAGATCAGATTCGCGAGGAGGTTGATAGCGAACGGCACCGCGACGGATCGCGGAATCCTGCCACGCACCGCCTGAACGATGACGTACCCGAAGGTGACGGCGATGACCGGGTACAGGAGCGACCAGATCAGTCCAATGGTGCTACCGTCGGGCGTCCAGCTCGGCTTCGCCAGGGCGTTGTACCACTCCATACGTGTCATCGCCGGGCTCCACTCGTGACTGCTCTGGGCAGGCGGGCGCTTCGCATCGCACGCTGTAAAGTTATCACCAGGATACACCCCGCGGTTAGAGTGTGTGGGTCGCAATCGGTTCCGATACCCCGATCGCGTGCGACCGGGCCGCAGCGAAGACTCCCGACATGATGACCGACTCACACGCCCGCCGGGCGGCACTTCTAAGCCGCCTGCGTGGCTGTTTTCTCGGAGACCCAAAGTCCGGCACACTCCCCGGCGGGCGGACCGAGGCACTTCTGCGTCTGCGCGCCTACGACCCGGCCGCCTACGGCCGCACCCGCAACTTCCTCGACGCGCCGGTGTCACAGCTTTCGCCGTACCTGCGGCACGGCATGATCTCCGCGGTGGAGGTGCGGGACCACCTGCTGGCGGCGTTCCCAGACGATCCGGCGCGGAGGGAGGAATTCCTGCGGCAACTCGCGTGGCGGGACTTCTTCGAGAAAGTGCTGGCTTGGCACGGCCCAGCAGGGCTGGGGGACGCGCTCGAAGACCCCAAACACAGCGTAGCCCGTTCCGGACGCATCCCCCTTGACGTGGCGAGCGGCCGCACCGGGCTGCCGTGCGTGGACGGGATGCTCCATCAACTGTTCGCCGACGGCTACCTGCACAACCATGCCCGGATGTGGTTCGCCGCCTACCTCTGCCACTTTCGCGGGGTCCGGTGGCAGGAGGGGGCGAGGCTGTTCCGGCAGTACCTCTACGACGGGGATGTCGCGAGTAACTCGTGCAGCTGGCAGTGGGTCGAGGGCACCTTCGCAGCCAAGCCGTACTTCATGAACAAGGAGAACGTCGCCACGTTTAGCGGAAGCAAGTGGTGCGCCACGTGCCCGGCGAAGTGTCCGTTCGACACCGACTACCCGTGCCTGCAACACCGCCTGTTCGGCGGCTCGAAAGCCCCGCTGGCGACGCGGGAAGAGAGGGCGGAACCGCCGGTGCCGGCCCCGCAACCGGCAGACGCGGACGAGGTCGGACCGCTCCCGCCCGCGTCTGATCTGGTGTGGGTGCACGACGCGGCGATGTCGTGGAACGATCCGGCCCTGAAGGCGAACCCGAACGCGGCTGTGGCGTTCGTGCTCGACGCGCCGGCGTTGCGAACCGAGCCGTGGGCGTACCACCGCCTCGCCTTCGTCCTCGACGGCCTCGACGACCTGTTCGCAAACCTGCGGAACCCCACCAAACTGACCCTTATAGGCGATCCGGCCGAACGGCTCGCGACAGCCGCCAACCGAATGGGGGCAACCACAGTTCACGTCTCCGAACACCCAAACCCGTGGGTGGTCGAAACGGCGGCCCGGTTACGGTCGGACTTCCGGGTGGTCGTTCACCCGCGGCCCGTGTTTGCCGCGTACCCGCACGAGCCGAAGCGGTTCTCACGGTACTGGGACGCAGTGGCCCCGCAGGTACTCGGCTA
>JBJSXS010000244.1:0-10163 GCA_046086545.1 Gemmata sp. | reverse complement strand
GCGGCGGCAGGCTCCGGCGCAGCGCGAGCAGTTGCCGCGCGCCGCTCAGGGCGGCGGCGAGGTCGGCCGCGGTCTGGTAGCGCGCGGCCGGGTCAGGGTCCAGCGCGCGGCGAATCACCGCGGCCAGCTCGCGCGGCAGCGTTGCCGGCGCGTCGAGGGGGCGCGGGGGCAGACGCCCGGCCGGTGCCGCGCCGGGCATCAGCGTCTCTTCCGACTCCGGGGAGGGCCCGGCGGGGGCCGGGCGCGCCCCGGTGGCGAGTTCGTGCAGCACCACGCCGAGCGAGAACAGGTCGCACCGCTCGTCGGCCGCGCCGCCCGGGTTGCCCATCACCGCGGCGCGGTACTCGGGGGCCATGTACGCGAGCGTGCCCCCGTACCGCCCGCTCGCGGGGTCGTGCTTCGCGCGGGCGAACGCCACGTTGAAGTCGGCCAGCAGGGGCCGCCCGTACGGGGTCAGCAGGATGTTGCCCGGCTTGATGTCGCAGTGGAGCACCCCGCGCGCTTGTGCGAACGCGAGGGCCTCCGCGAGCTTCGCGCCGAGCAGGCACACGGCCTGCGGGAAGTCGCTGGCGGCGAGCGCCTCGCGGTCCCGCAGCGCGGCGGGGTCGAACCCCGGGTCCCCGTGCCGCAGTTCGTCGAGGGCGGCCAGGATCGCCGCGCCGCCCGCGGGCGGGCCGTGCGCGTGAAGGTGCCGGATGATGGCCCCGAGGTCCGCCCCGGGGACGTACTGCAGGCACAGCCCGCGCAGCCCGGTGTCCGGGTCCGCGAACGCGGCGAACACCTTGACGATGTGATCGTGCTCGAGGCTGGCGAGCAGGCGCCCCTCGTCGCACCCGGCCGGCTCGCGCGCGGACAGCTTCAGCGCCACGGCCCGGCCCAGCGACACCTGCCGCGCGAGGAACACCTGCGCGAACGCCCCCTGGCCGAGCCGGGCGACGATCTCGAAATCGCCGACGCGCGCCGGCACCGCGGCGCACGCCGCCGCCGCGACCGGGCCTTCCTGCGTGGCACTCGAGTCGTGGGTGTGGTCACGCGTCTGGTCGGAGGTGGTCATCGGCTCCTCCCCGGCGCGAAGCGGTGCGCCGCAGTTCTGGGACGCCCCGGCCGCGAGCGGCTCGCAGTCACGCCTCCGGGGCCGCCGGCGGGGCCGCGGACTCCTCCTTCGGAGTCGGGAGCAGGAACGACAGCCCGAGCGCCACCGCGTACACGAGCCCGCCGATGAGCGCCGCGGCCTTCGCCACCTTCGCCGGGTTCCCCTCGCCGGCCATCAGCGGGGCCAGCAGCTCCGTGTTCAGGGTGGCGGCCATCGTGCCGAGCATCCGCCCGCCCACGTTGGTGGCGAACGCACTACCGGTGCCGCGCAGGTGGACCGGGAACACCTTCGGCAGGTACTCGCTCACGTAGCTGAACTGTGCCACCGTAACCAGCCCGCAGAAGAAGATCGCGGTCGCGAAGACCGTGTAATCGCCCTGGTACAGCACCAGATACGTCACCGGAAACAGCACCACCCCCGGCAGCAGGAAGATGCGGATCAGGAGCCGGCTCGCGACGTAGACGAGCAGCACCGCGAACAGGATGCGCCCGGTCAGCCCGCCGAGCTCCTGCCACCGCTGGATGTTGCCGCGTTTCGCGTTGATGGCGTCGGTGATGGGCTTCTGGGCGGTGCGCAGTGCGTCGGCCGCGGCCTTCTTCGCGGCGCCGGCGGCCTTCTTGTCGGCCTCGCTCTCGGCCTTCGTCAACTTCTCCTCGGCAGCGTTCAGCTTGCCCTGTGCCGCCTTCACCGCCGGCCCGTGCTCCTTCTTCACCGGGTCCAGGACCGGCAGGCCCGGGGTCATTTGAAGTGGCGTCAGCTGCAGGGCGCCGAACGCGGCCGCGTACCCGCACGCCGACAGGAGCGTCGTCACGACCGTCGTCCTGCGCAGCTCCGGGGCGAACAGCTCGCCGAAGTTCGGCCGCTTGAGTGTGCCGGCGGCCTTCCGCGCCTTCCACACGGGGCTTTCGGGCACGAACGGCATGAGCAGCAGGATCAGCGCGCCGGGGACCAGGCCGGTGAGCAGCGTGTACCGCCACGCGGCCGGCTTTATGCCGATGTCGCTCATCCACGACAGCCCGTCCTTGTGCTCGCGCACGAACGCGCCGATCTCGTTGAACACCTCGGTCACGAAGATGCCGCCGAGCGACGCGCACGCCAGCGTCCACCCGATCGCCAGCTCGCGCTGCCGCTTGTCGCTGAACAGCTCGGCCAGCCAGGTGACCGCGGCGACCAGCTCCACGCACACGCCGATGAACGTGGTGCAGCGGAACAGGATCAGGTGCCACAACTCGGTGCTGTACGCCGCGGCCAGCGGGGACAGCGAGTACGCCAGGATGCTGCCGACCATCACGGTCTTGCGCCCGAGCCGGTCGATGAGCACCCCGCCGAGCAGCCCGAACACGCCGCCGGCGAGGGCCGCGATCCACAGCATGCGCCCGGACCACTGTCGCACCGCGTCGCTGTCCGGCGGCACCCGCAGCAGCTCCGAGAGCGCCTGCGCGCCGATCACCGGGAACATCAGCAACTCGTAGGTGTCGAACAGGAACCCGATGGCCGCGACGGTGACGACCAGCCAGCGCGTGACGGCGGACATTCCGGGTGCGGGGCCGGGAGCAGGAAGCGACATGAGCGTGTGGGTGGTGGGTTGGTGGTTCGTGGGCGGGGCGTCCGTCCCCACGGTAATCGGGAAGGCGGTGGGGAGAACCTAGCCGGCGGGCGCGGGTGCGGCAACGCGAGTCCACCCCTTGCGTTCCGGCGCCCGGGGCGTAACCATGTCTGTGTCCCGCCTCGAACACTACCCACCGGGACAATTTCCCTTACAAGCCGGAGCCCCGAAACATGCGCTCGTTACCCTCTCTGATCGCGCTCGCCGCGGTCGCGCTCCTCGCCGCGCCGCAGGCGGGCCGCGCCGACGACACCGACGACTTCCTGAAGCCCGACAACTGGGAGGGCCGGGCCGACATCTGGAAGCTCGACGCGAAAGCCAAGAGCGTCGTCGGCGAGACCAAGGAAGACCCGAAGTACAACACGTTCTTCTGCTCCAAGAAGAAGTACGGCGACTTCGAGCTGTCCTGCAAGGTGAAGCTGGTCGGCGCGGTGGGCAACAGCGGGTTCCAGATCCGCAGCGAGCGTTTCGACAAGGACGACCCGGCCAACAAGCAGCCGTTCCGGGTGCGCGGGCCGCAGGTGGACATCGGCAAGGGGTACTGGGGCAGCCTGTACGGCGAGGGCGTCGGCGGGATGATGAAGGCCACCACGCCCGAACAGATCAAGAAGGTGGTCAAGGAGACCGAGGTGAACGACTACTACATCCTCGCCAAGGGCACCAAGATCACGATCAAGATCAACGGCGAGACGATGATCGATCAGGAGTTCGCGAAGCTGCCCGGCAAGGACCCGAAGGACGCCCCGAAGGAGGGTATCATCGCGTTCCAGGCGCACGGCGGGTACGCGAAGATGCGCATCGAGTTCACCGACATCAAGTTTACCGACCTGTCGAATAAGTGAGCGCCGAAGCGGTCGCTGTGAACGACGAAAGCCCCGCACGGGCGGGGCTTTTTAGGAGCGGAGCGGGTCAGGTCGGTAAACGGGCGCGGGGCCGCTTCCGAGCGAGTGCGGTTCGGGTCGCGCGAACTCAGGCGGGGTTAGCGGGGGCGTCGGTCTTGACCGCGCCCGCCTCGGCCGGGGCCTTCGTCCCGTGGATCGCCTCGTACACCTCTTGCCGGTGAACGGGCACGTCCTTCGGGGCCTCAATGCCGAGTCGCACCTTGTCGCCACGGACCTCAACGACCGTAATAACGATGTCGTTGTTGATCACAATCGACTCATTTTTTTTCCTGGACAGCACGAGCATTGGTGTCTATCTTTCCGTGAGTGTTGTGAGCTTTGGTGGGGCAAACACCAGCGCCCGATGCCATATTCCTCTCGTTGTCTTGCGCGAACTCGCACGCGTAAGTTACGAGCGTAACGGTTCGCTAAACCACATCCTCTCGACTGGGACACGGACTGTAATGTCCGGCCCGTCTCCGCGCGTTTTCGCGCCCATCCAAACTCCACTGTAAAAGCGGGTAAGATGCGCCGTCAAGGACCAATGTGTCCAAAAACGGCAGTTTTCCCGATTTTGCGGTTGACGATCCGGATAATCGTTAAAAACCCAAGAAGTGCATAGCGGAAGCCACCGCTTTCTTACCCGACACAGCCGTGGCACGGGGCGTGCCGAGGTGTTCAAGGCCCACCGGCCGGCGCGGCGACCGGCAACCGGCGGTAGTATCCGGCGATGAACCGCACCGTCGGGTGTGCGTCGGCGTCGGACACGCGGGCGACCCACGCGGGGCAGGGCTGCTTGCGGCCGGTTGCCACCTCGACCATCACACGCGCGGCCCCGGCCCGCACCGCCGGCTCCACGTCGCGGCTGAGGCGCTCCAGCCACGGCTCCGGGTCGGCGACCTCGTCGTACCGCAAATCGAGAAGCAACTTCAGGCGCTCGGTCGGGTCCGGGTGCGAGAGCCGCTGACCGAGCGAAATTTCCGCGTCGGTGCGGTCCCGGCTCACGAGCGCGTCGTGACACACCTTTCGCACGCCCGCGTCCGGGTCGTGCAGCCATCGGAACAACTCGTCGTCGGCGAGCAACTGGTCACCGTCCGGCCCGGCGGTGACCGCGAACAGGCTCGCCCCGCGCACTTCCGGCTCCCTCGCGGCAAGCAGCGGGACCACCTCGGTGCGGAGCCGGATGTCGGGGTGAATGGCCAGCCGGACGGCGGCCAGGCGCGCGGTCGGGTCCGGCAGCTTGAGCGCGTCGGCCACGACCGCCCGGCACCGGTCCGCGTGCGTTCCCCCGGTGCGCTTGAGGATCGTCGGGGCGAGCGCGAGGATCGTTTTCTTCCCCGGATCTTGCGCCCCGGGGTACGCACTCAGGATTGAGCCGCCGATCGTGACGGCGCGGGGGTCGTTCTCGGGCAACGCCGAGAGGTGCTTCTCCAGCGCAGCGAGGGACGCCGCGCGGGCGCGGTCGTCGCCGGACTTCACGAACTCGATTAGCCGATCGAACCCCGGGGCGCCGCGGGCCGCGAGGTCGTCGGCCCAGCGGGCGCGGTCCGCGTCGGTCGGCGCGGCGGTGAGCTGGTGTGCCGCGTACCGGGCGCGGAGCCGGGCCTCGTTGGCCGCCGCCCACGCCCCGACCCCGGCCAGCACCGCCAGCAGCACGGCCGCACGCTTCGTCCACTTCCGGCCGGTCATGTGCCGCCCTCCTGGCACCTGTTGGGGCGCGCCGGCAACCTGCGCGCGCCGCGGCAGGCTACCCCCTTTGCCCGCGCCGGGGCAAGGGCAACACGACGCGGTAAGCGGAATTGTTCACGAAGGGGGCGGCGCCGGTTCGATTCGATATTCCGGATCGCGCGGTTCGGCCGGTCGAGGCGACCGCGCACTCAGGGACGAGGAAGCACCCATGACCGGAGCGGCCAAGGCGCTGGGCGTGTTGTTGGGCGTAACCGTCGCCGGCCTCGCGTGCGCGGCCCCGCCGATGGCTGCGCTGCCGGTGCCGCCGGCGGCCGCCCCGAACGCGATGACCGCCGAGTTCCCCAACACCGCCGGGCCGGTACGCGTGAAACTGTCGGACGTGGTCCACGCGGACTACCGCGACCTGGTGCTGAAAGTGGTGAAGGAACCGACCGTGTCCACCAAGTTCACCGCGCCGGACGTGGTGTGTACGGCCGCGATGTACGAGTGGCTGTTCGACCACCCGGACCGCGTCGCGCTCGCGTGGAACCGCTTGAAGGTGCCCGCGGTACCCATCGCGGACGCGGGCAACGGGTTGTTCTCGTGGACCGACGAGAACGGCAGCGAGGTGGTGTGGCGCACCGTCGGCACGTTCGCGGACGGCCGCGTGTGGTACGCCACTGGAAAGGTGAAGCCCGGCGTGGCGACCCCCGCGGTCCCGGTCAAGGCCGTGGCCGTGCTAACCCACCCGAAAAAGGCCGCGAAGGACGGGGTCGCGTCGTTCAGCACCAGCGTCCAGATCTTCCTGGTGAGCGACAGCAAGGCCGCGACCGTTGCGCTACGCCTGCTCGGGCCCGCGGCGCCGCGGGTGGCGGAGCAGGGGGCCGAGCAGTTCCTGGAGTTCTTCAACGGGATCGCGGACTACGTCCAAAAGCACCCGACCAAGGCCGACGCGCTTTTGGCGCCGCCATCGAGGAAGTAACGCGAACTCCTGAGCGACACACGAACGCGCGGCCTCTGGCCGCGCGTTCCTGCTTTTGTGGAAGGAGAGCACAGAAAAAGACAAAATAAGTTTTACTTTAAACTACCTGCGCGATAACTTTGTATTACCGGATCGCCTGCTGAGTTTGTGCAGAGTGTCACCCCATGACGAAGCCTCGCCTACTGCCCCTGCCGCGTTCGCCCCGCGCGTTCACACTCATTGAACTCCTGGTCGTTATTGTGATCATCGCGATCCTGATCGGGCTGCTGTTGCCTGCCGTTCAGAAGGTGCGCGAGGCCGCCGCGCGCATCAAATGCAAGAACAACATGAAGTAGATCGGGCTGGCGCTGCACGGGTACCACGACCGGTACGAGGTGCTGCCGCCGGGGTACTCGACGCGGCTCGCGTCCAACGGCACCGAACTCGGTGCGGGCTGGGGCTGGGGCGCGTTCCTGCTCGACGACCTCGAACAGGCGAACGTGCGGCGGCAGATCGACACGAACGTCGCGATCCGGGCGGCCGCGCACGCCACCCCGCGCACGCAGGTGCTCACGGTGTTCCTGTGCCCGTCGGACGATCGCATCGGCACGTTCACCACGGCCGGTGCGAACCCGACGGTGGTGGCACACGCTAACTACGTTGGCGTGTTCGGCACCAACGAGATCGAGGACGGCCCGGACCTGGGCAACGGCGTGTTTTACCGCAACAGCCGCGTGCGGTTCGGTGACATCCGCGACGGCCTCAGCAACACCTACGCGGTGGGCGAGCGCAGCAGCGACATCGCGCTGTCCACGTGGACCGGGGCGCCGCCGGGCGCGCAGGTGCCGCTGCGCCGCGACGCGTCGGAGACCGAAGGGCACTTTCTGCTCGTGCTGGGCCGCGGGGACCACCAGCCGAACGCGCCGGAGTCCCACATCGACGACTTCTACAGCCGCCACACGCAGGGCCTGAACTGCCTGTTCGCGGACGGCTCGGTTCACAGCATCGGCAACGGCGTCAGCCCGCAGGTGTGGCAGGGCATACAGACCCGCACGCAGGGGGAAGTGGTCCCGAACTTCTGAGCGCGCCGACCGCGTATTGGGCGGGCCGGACGTGTGAGTGACGGCAGAGCGCCTCCGGCGCTCGCACGTCCGGCCCGTTGGGGCCCCGGAGTCACTCCAACAGTTTCTCGATGTCTGCGGTCAGCCGCTCGGGGGCGGTCAGCGGCCCGCAGCGCTTCACCACGTTCCCGGAGCGGTCCACCAGGAATTTGGTGAAATTCCACTTGATGCCGCGCGTCCACAGCGTGCCGCGCGCCGCGCGCTTGAGGTGCGCGAACAGCGGGTGTGCGCCGCTGCCGTTCACGTCTGACTTCGCGAACATCGGGAACGTCACGTCGTACTTGAGCGAGCAGAAGTACCGGATCTCGGTCGCGTCGCCCGGCTCCTGCCACATGAACTGGTTGCACGGGAACCCGAGCACCACCAGCCCGCGGTCCTTGTACTTGCGGTACAGCCCTTCCAGCCCCTTGTACTGGGGGGTGAACCCGCATCTGCTGGCGACGTTCACCACCAGCAGTACCCGCCCGCGGTACGGTGCAAGGGTGCCGTCGGTCCCGTCGAGGCTCTTTACCGGGATGTCGTAGATGCTCGTCGTCGTGCTCATGTGTGTTCTCGTGTAGAGCGCTAGACCTTTCGAGCCTTGAGCAGCTGGCGGCCCAGCGCGGGGTCGCGGTCGGTGAACGGCCCGTCCGCGGTGTCGCGCGTGAGGCACCGGGCGTACATTTCGAGCTTCGCGTCGAGGTCGTCGGCGTGGTGCAGGATCAGCACCTCGGGGATGCACGGGAGGCTCGGCGAGCCCCACGCGGGGAGCTTCTGGTGCGTGATGACGCAGTGCAACAGGAGGCTGAGCAGCTCCGGATCGAGGTCGGGCACGCCCCTCGCGGCGTCTCGAATCAAGTCGTAGGCCAGGAACAGGTGCCCGAACAACTCGCCCTCCACGCCCGGCCTCGCGGGCAGCCCGGGCGGCAGGGTGAGTTCGCGGACGCGCCCGATGTCGTGCAGCACCGCGGCGGCGACCACCAGGCCGCGGTTGAGCGGCGGGTTCAGCCCCGGGAACGCGGCGGCGTACCGGTCCGCGAGCCACGCGACCGAGCGCGTCACCGACAGCGTGTGTTCGAGCCACCCGCCCGCGAACGGGTAGTAGTGCCGCGTTGACCCCGGCAGCACCTTCAGCGCCGCCGCGTGCGCGGTCAGGAGGCTCGCGACGAGTGTGCGGAGCGGGCCGTCGCTGATTTCACCCCGCGCGAGCTCCTCGAGGTTCGCGAACATCTCCACGGGGTCGAACCGCGAGCGCTCCACGAAGTCGAGTTCGCTGAACCCGAAGCTCCGGTCCGCGTCGGCAACGGGGCGGATCTGCTCGATGTCCAGTTGCGCGCCGTACTTCTCGTGTTCGGTGTAAGTGGCCCGGACCTTGAAGAACTGCCCGGGCTGCCAGTCGGCCGCGGGTTCGTAATACGGCGAATCCTCCCACAGCGGGACGGCGCCGACGGTGCGCCGCGCGTCGCGGAACCTGCACGTCCAGAACGGCTTCCCGTCGCGCGTGGTGCCGCGGGCCTTCTCCGCGAGTTGCACGAAGCAATCGAAGTAGTCGCCCGCTTGCAGGTCCGACAGCTTCGCGAGCACCGGCTTCCTGGCTTTCGACATGGCGGCCCCTCTGAAGTGGCGAGAGCATCGTACCGCGAACGCGCGCCAGAGGCGATGGCGGGCGCGGAAGTTGGGCACTGCGAGTCGCTCCGGCGGCCGTCAACCACCCCCGGCACCGAGCGCCCGGAGGTGTTCAACGCGGTCCACGTCAGCTGGTTCCGGCGGCTCAACCGCGTGAAGGCGCGCGGCATCCGCAGCGACCACCCCGACGGGCGCCCGGCACCCCGACGCGCGCGGAGCGGAGAAATGCTCACGCGCGACTGGCACCCGGGGTAGGATGGGGGCCGAATCTACCCGCCGTTCCTCTTACGAAAGGCTCGAACCATGTCCGCCACGCGCCGCGATATGTTCACCGCGATGGGCGCCTTCGCCGCCGGTCAGGCGCTGCTGACCGCCGCGGTCGCGCGGGCCAACAACCCGGCCGCCCAGGTCGCGGACCGGTCGTCGTCCATCAAGATCACGAAGGCGCGCACGTTCTGGGTCGGGCCGACCGTGTTCGTGAAGATCGAGACGAACCACGGCGTTACGGGGTGGGGCGAGATCAAGGGCGTCGACCCGCGCGTGTCGCAGCCGCTCGCGACCGCGCTGCTGGAACTGGTCGACGGCGAGAACCCGACCCGCATCGAACACATCTGGCAGAAGCTCTACCGCGCGCACCGGGACATCCGCGGCGGGCCGTTCATGGTTCACACCATGGCGGGCATCGACATCGCGCTGTGGGACCTCGCCGGCAAGCTGTGGAACGCGCCGGTGTACAGGCTCCTCGGCGGGCCGACGCGCGACCGGATTCGGGTGTACCACACCCCGCAAGCGAAGAAGATCCCGCCCGGCGGGCCGTACGAGCACAGCCTCACGCCGGCAGAGGTCGAGAAGATCGTGGCGAACATCAAGGCCGCGCGCGACGCGGTCGGGCCGGGCGGCGCGGTGATGTTCGACGCGCACTGCGCGATCCCGCCCGCGAGCCTGATTCAGCTCGCGAGCGCGCTCAAGCCCTACGACGTGCTGTTCATCGAAGAGCCCGCGGTGCCGGGCAACATCGAGGTGTTCAAGCGCCTCAAGGAGAAGATCAACATCCCGCTGGCGGCGGGCGAGCGCGACCGGACCGTCTTCGAGTTCCTCCCGTACCTCCAGCACCGGTGTCTGGACGTCCTGCAACCCGACTGCTGCCACACCGGCGGCATCACCTCCATGAAGAAGATCGCGGTGCTTGCGGAAACCTTCCAGACGCCCCTCGCGCCGCACTGCACCG
>JBJSXS010000243.1:0-6008 GCA_046086545.1 Gemmata sp. | reverse complement strand
GTCCTTGGGCCCGATGCGCAGGTCGATGTGGGCGACGTTGTCCAGGTCGCTGCCCTCGATGACCAGACCTTCGCCGACGTAGAACGCGGACATGGGGGCCTCCGTTCGTTGGGAGATTGCAAGTGGGGTCCGACCGCGTAGATGGTAGCGGTGCGGCGCGTGTCAGAACGCCTGGTAGATGAACGGCTGGATCGGCATGCCCATGCGGTACAGGGTGTAGTGCAGGACCACCCCGGCGGCGGCCCCGGCCCCGAACCGCAGGCCGAACACGGCCCCGCGGCGCAACAACAGCATCATGGCTTCACTCCTTCCGGCGTTGGTTTCGGCCCGTACAGCTTCGCGTTCATGGCACGAATGGTCGGGGCCAGTTCTTCAGCCATTTTGCGACCCCCTCTTTCGCTCAGGTGCGAGTGGTCGAAGTAGTCCCGCTCCTCGTAGTTCATGCCGATCACCTGGGAGTGCAGCCCGACGGTCCGCAGTGCGTCGGGGTAGCGCCGGTAGATGTCTTCGTACTGCGCCCGCTCCTCCGGGGTTAGCCGCGCCCGGTAGTAGGTGCCGTGCGGGCGGAACACGCTGAGCGTTCGACTGTGCAAGGTGGTGGGGAGGAACTCTTTGTAGATCGAGCCGAGCGCCGCGTACTGGCCGGTCCGCGCGAGGTAGCCGTGCCCCGCTGCGATAACGCCGCGTAACTGGCGCAGCCTCGCCGGTTCTTGGGCCGGGCCGTTGCACACCTCCCACGGTAACGTTTCCCCCGGGTCGATGTCCAGCGCCAGGCGGTGTGGTTGCCAGAACTCGGGATATTTAAGTGGGGTCCAGACGGTGCCCCGGTATTTGTACGCGACGTAGTTCCACAGGTCCTGCGAGTAGCTCACTGCGTCCACCCGCCCGCGGCGCCGATGTTCCAGGATCGGCTCGGCCTTCGCGTGCCGGGTGTAGAACCCTTCGGTGAGCCACTTGTCGCGCGCCTCGTCCGGCCGGATGTGCCCTTTGCCCCATGCGTCCCAGAAGAAGTCGCGGTGCTTCAGGCCGTCCAGGTCGCACTCCACGCTGAACCCTTCGGGCGCCCCTGCGACGAAGATCACGGGCACCCTCTCCGCGATCAGCCGCTCAACGATCACGGCCGCGAACTCGTGCGAGTAGCCGCCCCGCATGGCGAGGTTCAGCACGACGAAGTCGGGGCCGAGCAGCTCCTGGAGCCGCTTGCTCCAGATGAACTGAGGCCGCTGGCCCACCCCCTGCAACACGCTGTGGCCGCCGATGACGACCAGCGCCTTGCCCGGCTGCACATGCTGCCGGGCCAGGTTGTACGTTTGCGAGTACGTCGGGTAGTAGTGGGCGTCGGGTCCGATGCCCGGGTGGAACCGGACGAACTCCTTGTACGGCTGCTGACGCGCCGCCACCCGGCCGGCGATGGAGCACCCGAGGAACCCCACGGCCAAGCCCAGCAGCACCGGGAGCGGGCGCCGGGCCAGGCGGAACAGGAACGTCGGACGCGGGTCGGCACTCATTGCTTGTTCTCTCGGCTACAGGAATCAGGTCGGGTCGGCCGCACGTCGCCGCTCATCGCCACTTCTCCGGCAGGAGGAACAGGATCATGTGCGCCGCCTGTGGGACCGGGTAGAAGAAGAACAGCCACGCCAGGAACACGAACAGCATGGTCGCCGCCCAGCCGAGCGGCGGCACGCGGTCGAACGCCCACCCGAGCGCCCGCCCCGGGTACCACAGCCGCCGGTAGTTGGTCGCCACGGCCAGGGCCGCTCCGTGCAGCACGCCCCACACCAGGAAGTTGAACCCGGCCCCGTGCCACAGCCCGCACAGCGCGAACGTGAGCAGCCCGTTGACCGCGGTGCGGATCACGCCCCGCCGGTTCCCGCCCAGCGCGATGTAGATGTAGTCCCGGATCCACAGGCTCAGCGACATGTGCCAGCACCGCCAGAACGAGACGATGCTGCGGGTCAGGTACGGCCAGTTGAAGTTCTCCGGCAGCTTGATGCCGTGCATCCGGGCGAACCCGACCGCCATGTCGGTGTACCCGCTGAAGTCCAGCAGGATGCGGACCCCGATGCACAGCACCAGGACCCACCGCCACTCCAACTCCATCTGATCGTACCGCGGGGTGGCGAACGTGATGTACGCGGTCAGGTTGTCGGCCACGATCTTCTTCGCGTACCCGACCGCGATCCGCAGCGCCCCCTCGCCCACATCCGCGGTGCCGACCTGCGTTAACCCGCGCTCCAGGTTCGGGATGAAGTCCTGGTACCGCTTCACCGGGCCGGCCACGATGGACGGCCAGAACACGCTGAACAGCGCGAAATCGACCGGGTCGCGGAGCGGGGCCTCGCCGCGCGCCACGTCCAGCAGGTAGTGGACGTACTCGAACACGAAGAAGCTGATCGCCAGCGGCGGCACGATCTCCTTGAGCAGCGGGCTGGTGGTGCCGAACGCCTCGGCCGCCGGCCACACGGCGCCCAGCACCTTCGCGCTCAGGAACAGCGCGTACTTGTAGTAGACCAGAGCCAGGACGTTCCCGAGCACCATCGCCCGGCACGCCCACTTGGACCCGGACACCCCGACCCAGTACGTGAGCAGCCCGAGTACGGCGATGGGCAGCACCCCGGCCGGCCCCGCGAAGTGGGTGTGGAACACCACACTGCCGATGAGGAGTACGACGCGCCGCATGTCCCTACTGGCGACCAGCCAGTACACCGGGAACAGCACCGCGATGTAGAGCACGAACCAGTACGTGAGGAACAGCACCGCGGCCTCCTGCCGGCGGACCAGCTGACATCCGCTTCCCGTGCATCTTCTGATTCAGCGACCCCGTGCCAGACACCCACGACAATTCCGCCCGTGCGCCTGTGGCGACACCCCGGCGCCTGCGCGGCCCGCACAATTTACCCAGTCTGTGGCGTTTGACTGTCGGCGCTGTTCGGCACTCAGGCAACGAGCGCGTTGCGGGTGTGGTGCAAGCAAAATGTGCGATTATTCAGCACGCGGGGCCGGGCTTCGCGCGCTCGCGCGAGCGCCATCCGAGACGGCGGCTCCGCGGACCCGACACGAACGGCCGCGCCGCCGGTCGCGCGGGGTCGCGTCGTGCCCCTGTGGGGCTCGGGCTACTACGGGATCTGCACCTCGGCCGGCTGCAGCACGAACTCGTCGGCGCCCTCGGCCGGGGTCGCCAGCTTCAGCTCCTTTACCCGCCAGCCCGGGTGGTTGATCGCGCCGGTGAACGGCGGCTCCCCGGTCACGTTGCCAACCACCCGCACGGCGGACGCGTCGAACCCCTTGGGCACGGTCGTGGTGTCGCCCTCGTTCCCGCCCAGCACCGGCTCGATCACCGCGTGCTGCTTCAGCGCCGCCTGCGCCTTCTTGTGGATCTCACGCACCGCCTGGCCGATCTGCTCGTCGGTCGCACCCTGAATGTCTTCCAACAGGAAATCGACCAGGCGCGACTCGGCTTGGAGCAGCGCGAGCATGCGGAGCGGGGCGCCGCTCGGTTTCGGGGGCTTGGGCGGCTCGACCGGCTTCAACTCCGCGCCGGCCAGGACCGCCTGCAGCTTCGCCGCGAACGCCGCGTCCTGGTACGCGCGCCCCGCGAGCGCGATGCCCTCGAACGCGCGCCCCAGGCTACCCGCGCGGGCCATCGCGAGGCCCAAAGCGGCGAGAAACCCCAGCGGCAGCCCGACCCCGACCCCGATAACGATGTCCATCGCCTTCGTCCCCAGAAAGTGAAGCGCGGATCGCGGCTGTTATACGAATGGGCGAACTGGGCGAACGGCGCTGAGCGGTCCGGTTTTCCGGCCCGCGAAGCAAAAGGTGGGCCGGCCCGCGCTGGCGAAACCGTGCGGCGGGACTAAAATGCCCTAATGGTTTTGTCGTGCCGCGCGTGCGGGAGGCGAGGGGCAGCCGGGATGGGCCGCGATGTCGCTGGGCGGGTCGTTCTCGTAACCGGGGCCTCGCGGGGCATCGGCCGCCGGCTCGCGGAGCGGCTCGCGAAGCGCGGCGCGACCCTGGCACTCGCGGCGCGCTCGGCCGACGACCTGGCGAAACTCGTCGGCGAATTGAGGGCCCGCGGGGCAAAGGCCGAGGCGTTCCCCGGCGACCTGACAAACCCGGCCGACCGCGAGCGCATAGTCGCGGGCGCCGTCGAGAAGTTCGGTCGCCTGGACGTGCTGGTCAACTGTGCCGGGGTGTGCAGTTTCGGCGAGTTCGCGACGTCGAGCGAGGCGGTCGCCCGGGCGGTCCTCGAAGTGAACTTTTTCGCCCCGGTGGAAATGGTACGCTTGGCGGCCCCGCACCTGGCGGAAAGCGCCTCGGGGGCGCGCGGCGGGTGGCGGCCGGCGGTGGTGAACGTCGCGAGCATTTGCGGTCGGTGGGGCATCCCGTCGATGTCCGAGCACTGCGCCAGCAAGCACGCCTTCGTCGGCCTGACCGAGGCGCTGCGGGCGGAGTTCGAGCGCTTCGGCATAGACGTGCTGCTGGTTCTGCCCGGGCTGGTGCGGAGCGACGATTTGCAGAAGCATCTGCTACGCAACGAGGGGAAGATCCATCTAAACTTCGCCGGCGCGCAACCCGCCGATGAGGTGGCCGACTCGGTGCTGCGGAGCCTGCTCAACAACCGCGCGGAGCAGGCGGTCGGGTTCGTGTCGTGGTGGGTCTGGTTCGGCGGCCGGTTCTTCCCCCGCGTCGTGCGGTTCGTCATGAACCGCAAGGTGCGGAAGTTCGCCCGGCGCGAGCGGGCAACAGGGCCTCCCTGAACGGGGTCGTTTAGGGCCGGCCCCGCCGGGGCGGAAGGCGGTTTCGCGGGACGCCCGTGCGGGGCCGACGCGGAACCCCTTCTTGCTTCTTGACTGGATCGCGGGCACTGAGGACGCGTTGATGTGCGGGATCGCGGGGATGTTCGACCTGAGCGGCCAGCGGCCGGCGCCCCACGGCGTCGTCCGCGCCATGGCGCAGGCCATCTACCACCGCGGCCCGGACGAGGACGGGTACCTCGAACGCCCGGGTTTGCACGTCGCCAACCGCCGGCTCTCGATCGTCGGCCTCGCGGACGGGCAGCAGCCCATCGCGAACGAGGACAAGAGCGTCTGGACCGTGTTCAACGGTGAGTTCTTCGATTACAAGGAGAAGCGCGCCGCGCTCGAATCGAAGGGGCACACGTTCCGCACCCACACCGACACCGAACTCATCCCGCACTTCTGGGAAGAGCACCGGGCGGAGATGCTCCAGCAGCTCAAAGGGCAGTACGCCGTCTGCGTCTGGGACAGCCGCACGAATGAGGTGCTGCTCGCCCGCGACCGCGCCGGCATCTGCCCGCTGTTCTACACGGTCGTGAAGCACGACGGGTCCGACTGGCTCATGTTCGCGTCGGAGATGAAGGCCCTGTTCGCCTCCGGGCTGGTCGAGCGCAAGGCCAACTTGCAGGGGCTGAACCACATCTTCACGTTCATGGCCATGCCCGGGCCGACCACGGTCTTCAGCGGCGTCAAGGCCATCGCCCCCGGGCGGTACTTGCACTTCAAGCTCGGACAGGCCACGCCCGAGCAGGCGACGACGCAAAAGGTCTACTGGCAGATCAGCTACCCCGAGCAGGGGCAGGAGGACTACGGAGCCGACGAGAAGAAGGTCGTTGACGGGTTCGAAGAGGTCCTCTTCAAGGCGGTGCAGCGCCGCGTGTGGGCCGACGTGCCGGTCGTGTCGTACCTGAGCGGCGGGGTGGATTCGAGCCTCGTCGTCGCGATGGCGAACAAGGTGATGGGCCGCCCCATCCCGACGTTCACCATCTCGGTGAACGCGAAGGGGCTGAACGAGAAGTCGGAGGCCCTCCAGGTCGCGAAGCACCTCGGGTGCGAGCCGAAGGTCGTCGACTGTGGCGACGACGAGATTCGTAGCGGTTACCCGGAGCTGATCGCGGCCGCCGAGTTCCCGGTCATCGACACGTCGTGCCTGGCGCTGCTGCACCTGGCGCGCACCGTTCATCAAAGCGGCTACAAGGTGGCCCTCACCGG
>JBJSXS010000242.1:0-3309 GCA_046086545.1 Gemmata sp. | reverse complement strand
GGCCGTCCGCCGCCGCGAGGAGCTGAGCAAGGAGCTGGACGCCGCGCGCGCGGAGCTGCGCGAGGTCGAGCGCCGCGCCGCCAAGCGCGAGGACGCGGCCGAGCAGCAGCAGCGCGAGCTGGCCCGCAAAGAAAAGCACCTCGACGGCCTCAAGGACAAATTCGCCGAGCGCGAGGACGCCCTCGAGAGGAAGTCCAAGCACCTCGACGAGCTGTCCGAGAGGCACGCCAAGAAGTTGCACGAGATCAGCGGGCTGTCCCGCGACACGGCGACGAAGATGCTCCTCGAGCGCCTCGAGCGCGAGCTGTCGGAAGAGGTCGCCAGGCGCATCCGCCAGCACGACGAGCGCGTCAAGCAGCAGGCCGAGGCCGCCGCACGCGAGATCGTCACCATCGCCATCCAGCGGTACGCGGCGCACCAGACCGCGGGCACCACGGTCAGCACCGTGGACATCCCGTCGGACGACATGAAGGGGCGCATCATCGGCCGCGAGGGGCGCAACATCCGCACCTTCGAGAAGCTCACCGGGGTGGACGTCATCGTGGACGACACGCCCGGGGTCGTCATCGTCTCCGCGTTCGACAACGTGCGCCGCGAGACCGCGCGACTGGCGCTCACCAAGCTGATCCAGGACGGCCGCATCCACCCGACGCGCATCGAGGAGGTGGTGGCAGAGACCCAAGCCGAGATGGAGAAGCACATCCAGGAACTCGGCACGCGGGCGGTGCTCGACGCGGACGTGCCGATGCCGCACGAGAAGCTGGTGTACCTGCTCGGGCGGCTCCGGTTCCGCACCAGCTACAGCCAGAACGTGCTGGCGCACTCGGTCGAGGTCGCGCACCTGTGCGGCATCATGGCGGCGGAGCTGGGCCTGAACCCGCAGCTCGCGCGGCGGTGCGGGCTGCTGCACGACGTGGGCAAGGCGGCCGACCACGAGATGGAGGGCGGGCACCCCAAGGTCGGTGCCGAGCTGGCCAAGCGGTACGGCGAGTCGAGCAGGGAGGTGCTGCACGCGATCGCCGGGCACCACGACGACGTGACCATCGACAACATCTACACGGTCCTCGTCGCCTCGGCGGACGCGATCAGCGCGAGCCGCCCCGGCGCGCGGCGCGAGACGCTCGAAAAGTACGTCAAGCGGCTGGCGGACCTGGAGGCGGTCGCGTGCGGGTTCCCGGAGGTGGACCAGGCGTTCGCGATCCAGGCCGGGCGCGAGCTGCGCGTGATCGCCAACTCGAACCGCACCACCGACGCCGACGCGGTGCGCGTGTGCCGCGACATCGCGCGGGCCATCGAGCAGCAGCTCGACTACCCCGGCGAAATCAAGGTGACGGTGATCCGCGAGAGCCGCGCCACCGACACCGCCAAGTGACCAACCTGAAGGAGCCCGCATGACCCGCCTCCTGCTTCTCGCTCTCGGCGCCGCGCTCGCCCCCGCGCCCGGTGCGGCCCGGGCCGATGACGCCGCGAAGGTGTTCGAGGAGCGCATCGCGCCGATCTTCAAGTCGGCGGACCCGTCCAGCTGCGCGCGATGCCACCTCGCCAGCGTGGACATCAAGAACTACATCCTGCCGTCCGCGCGGGACACGTTCCTCGCGCTCCGCGAGCAGGGGCTGATCGATCTCGAGAAGCCCGAGGGCTCGAAGATCCTGCAGCTGATCAACCGCGGGGCCGACGACCCCAAAGGCGCCGGCCTGATCTCCGCGAAGCGCCAGAGGGCCGAGTACGAGGCATTCGCGGCGTGGGTCAAGGCGTGCGCCGCCGACCCGGCGTTCAAGAACGCGCCGAAACCGGAGAAGGCGCCCGCTCTCCCGACCAAGCCGGTCGAGGTGGTCCGGCACGCGCGCAAGGACCGGATGCTGGAGTCGTTCGAGTCGAACGTCTGGTCGATGCGGTTCAGGTGCATGAGCTGCCACACCGAGGGCACCCCGCAGGCCACCAAACTCGTGAAGGAGCGCGGCGAGTTCGTCGCGTGGTTCAAGAAGGACGGTCCGGCGGCGACCATGGAGTACCTGCTCGCCACCCAGCTCATCGACCTCGACAGCCCGGAGAACAGCCTGCTGCTGAAGAAGCCGCTAGGCGAGGTGAAGCACGGCGGCGGCATCAAGTTCGCGGTCGGCGACCAGGGGTACAAGGCGTTCCGCGCGTGGATCGAGGACGTCGCGGCCATCAAAAAGGAGAGGTACGCGAAAGCGGCCGACCTGCCGCGCGACTCGGGGGTGAAGCAGTTCGGCACGGAGGCGTGGTTCCGGCTCAACAACACCCCGGCCGCGTGGAACGGCAAGCTACTTCAGGTGGACATATTCGCGTGGGACGCGAAGGCCGGCGCGTGGGAGCGGGAGCCGGTCGCCACCTCCGACCGCCTCAGCGGCGCGCAGGGCTGGCAGCACACCGTTTCGCTGCTCGCCGCGCCCGACTCCGAGCGCGCGAGGGCGTGGGCGAAGGGCAGGCCCGCGCTCCCCGCGGGCAAGTACCTCGTCAAGGTGTACGTGGATGCCGAGGGGAAGGCGAAGAAGGACTGGAGGGCGCCGCTCGGCGCGGCCGAGTACGTCGGACAGGTTGAGTTCCAGGGGCAGTGGCGCGAGGGCTACAACGCCATGACCGCCGTTGACGCGGGCAAGGTCAAGAAGTAACGCGGCGGACCCGGGAACCACGACAGATGCCTAGCCTCGCCGAACTTGGGGGCGTGCTGATCGAGTGCCGGGTGGTCTCCCGGGCGCGGTGGGACCGCGCGGCCCGGGCCGGGCGCGGCGACCCGGAGGCCACGCTCGACGCGCTGGCGGAGGGCGCGCCGGACTGGTTCGCCGACGACGCGGGGGCCGAGCCGCCGGCGGGCCTCACGGGCTACCAGCGCGGCGCCATCGAGGCGTGGCTTCAGGGCGGCGAGGACCCGCTCCCGCGCCAGCTCGCGATCAACCAGTTCCTCCTGCTCGAAAAGCTCGGGGCCGGCGGCCAGGGGGAGGTGTACCGCGGGCGCCAGCTGAACCCCCCGCGGTTCGTCGCCGTCAAGACCCTGCTGAGGGACACCGAGGCCGGGCGCGCGCGGTTCGAACGGGAGGCCCGCGCGATGATGCGGGTGCAGCACCCGCGCGTCGCCCGGTTCTACCTGTACGAGCGCGTGCGCGACGAGTACAACCGGCCCACCGACGAGTACCTGATCGCCATGGAGTTCGTAGCCGGCACCGACCTGCACCGCCTGGTGAAGTGGGCCGGCCCGGTGCCGTGGCCGTTCGTGGTGAAGTGGGCCGTCGACGCCCTCGACGGGCTCCAGTCGATCCACGCGAACGGGTTCATCCACCGCGACGTGAA
>JBJSXS010000241.1:0-2912 GCA_046086545.1 Gemmata sp. | reverse complement strand
CGTTTCGCGCGCGCCCCCGAGGGACGAACTCGCGGTCCTCGGCGACTTGCTGGAGAAGACCCGCAAGCGGTTCGAGGAGGGCGAGGCCAACGCCGCCGAGGTCGCCACCGGCACGAAGGACGCGGACCGCGTCGCGGGCATTGCGTTCGCCGACTGGGGCGCCTACACCGTCGCCGCCCGCGTGCTGCTGAACCTGGACGAGACCGTTACGAAAGAGTGATTTCGACCGCCCCTCCGGGGGCACCGCCAAACGACCTTCGAGGATCCCACATGCTCTCCCTGCGCCTCTCCCTGTCCTGCGCGCTCGCCGTTTCTGTCGGGGCGCTGCTCCCGGCGGGCGACAACTCCAAGCCCGCCGAGGGCGAGGCGCGGCCGCTGTTCAACGGCAAGAACCTGGACGGCTGGGTGAACGTGAACTGCAACCCGGGCACGTTCTTCGTGCGGGGCGACGAGATCGTCACCACGGGCACGCCCACCGGGTTCCTGCGCACCGACCGGCAGTACGAGAACTTCGAACTCGATTTCGACTGGATGCACGTCGAAAAGGTGAAGATGGCGAACAGCGGGCTGTTCGTGTGGGGCGACCCGCTGCCCGCGGTGGGCACGCAGTACACGCGCGGCATCGAGGTCCAGGTGCTCATCAACTTCGCCCCGAAGGACGGGTGGGCCACGAGCCACGGCGACATCTTCAGCATCTGGGGCGCCAAGTGCACGCCGGACCGCCCGCACTTCAAGGGCATCGAGCGGTGCCTGCCGAGCGAGGAGCGGGTGAAGGGCGGCGGCGAGTGGAACCACTACAAGGTCATCGCCAACAGCGGCGCCATCAAGCTGCACGTCAACGGCAAAGAGGTGTCCGGGGTGAGCAAGAGCAACCCGCGGAAGGGCTACCTCGCGCTCGAGAGCGAGGGCGTGGAGTGCCACTTCAAGAACATCAAGATCAAGGAGCTGCCCAGCACCAACCCCAAGCCGGAAGAGTGCGCGAAAGAGTGGCAGGGCCACGTCAGCATCTTCAACGGCACCGACCTGACGGGCTGGAAGACCGACAAGGACGCGTGGAAGGTGGGCGGCGCCGTGCTGAAGGCGGCCGGGAAAGGCGCGCTGACGAGCGAGAAGAAGTACGGCCCGTGCGAACTCGTCTTCGACTGGAAGGTGCCGGCCAGGGCCGACAAGGCGCAGTGCGTGGTGTCCGTCGGCGGGACGGGCACCACCGTCGCGCTCCCGGCCAACGTGAAGCCGGGCGGCTGGAACCGCGCGGCGCTCAAGTCGGATGCGGCCGGCGAAGCGCCCATCGTGTTCCAGGCGGCCGACGGGCTGGACCTGATGAACGTGTTCGTCCGCGAGCTCAAGAAGTAGGGCCGGACGGCCCTCACCCGCGAGGTCTGACCCATGCACGCGACGCCTTTCGCCTCGCTGAACCGGCGCTGGTTCCTTCGCGACTGCGGGATCGGTCTCGGGGCGATGGCGCTCGCGGGCCTCGCGCGGGCGCCTTCAGCGCGTGGCGCGCCCCCGAGCGCCGGCGCGCCGAGGGCGCACCACGCGCCGAAGGCGAAGCGCGTCATCTACCTGTTCATGGGCGGCGCGCCGAGCCACCTGGAGCTGTTCGACAACAAGCCGCAGTTAGCGAAGTTCGACGGCACGCTCCCGCCGCCGGACCTGGTGAAGGACTACCGGGCCGCGTTCATCAGCCCGAACTCGAAGCTGCTCGGGCCGAAATACAAGTTCAAGAAGTTCGGGAAGAGCGGCACCGAACTGGGCGAGCTGCTGCCGCACCTGGGCGGAGTGGTGGACGACGTCGCGCTCGTGAAGGCGATGCACACGGACGCCTTCAACCACGCGCCGGCGCAGATCGTGACCCTCACCGGGCACCAGCAGTTCGGGCGCCCCAGCGCGGGCGCGTGGGTCAGCTACGGGCTCGGCAGCGAATCGAAAGACCTGCCCGCGTTCGTGGTGTTTTCGAGCGGCAACAAGGGGCCGAGCGGCGGGAACTCGTGCTGGGGCAACGGGTTTCTGCCGTCGAGCCACGCGGGCACGCTGTTCCGCTCCGCGGGGGACCCGGTGCTGTTCCTGAGCAACCCCGCGGGGATCGACAGCGCGACTCAGCGGGACTCGCTCGACGCCATTAACTCCCTCAACAGGAAGCGGCTCGACGTGGTGGGCGACCCGGAGATCGCCGCACGCATCGCGAGCTACGAGATGGCCGGGCGGATGCAGTCGAGCGCGCCCGAACTGATGGACCTCTCAAAGGAGACGAAAGAAACGCTCGCGATGTACGGCGCCGAGCCGGGCAAGCCGAGCTTTGCGAACAACTGCCTGCTCGCCCGGCGCCTGATCGAGCGCGGGGTCCGGTTCGTGCAACTCTTCCACGAAGCCTGGGACCACCACGGCGGCCTCACGAACGGCCTCAAGGCCGAGTGCGGCAAAACGGACAAGGCGTCTGCCGCCCTCGTCAAAGACCTGAAGCAGCGCGGGCTGCTCAAGGACACGCTCGTCATCTGGGGCGGCGAGTTCGGCCGCACGCCGATGGTGCAAGGCGGCAACGACGGCCGCGACCACCACCCGAACTGCTACACGATGTGGCTCGCGGGCGGTGGGGTGAAGCCCGGGATCACGCTCGGCAGGTCGGACGACTTCGGGTTCAACGGGGTGGAAGATCGCGTTCACGTCCACGACCTGAACGCCACGATGCTGCACCTGCTCGGGCTGAACCACGAGAAGCTAACGTACCGGCTGCAGGGCCGCGACTTCCGGCTCACCGACGTCCACGGCGAGGTGGTGGACAAGCTCATCGCGTGACGCGTCCGGCTCGCTGGCAGGCCCTGTTCGACCGGCTCCGCGTTCGCGGCGAGTCGGTCGGGGAGCAGCGGGCGGTCCTTCCAGCGCCAGTCACCGGGCCCGAGGCGCGGGCCGACGGG
>JBJSXS010000240.1:0-3244 GCA_046086545.1 Gemmata sp. | reverse complement strand
GCTGGTGGTTAAGGTGAAGGTGCCGCCCCCGGGCATCGCGTCGGCCGCGTTCGCCGCCAGGTTCAACAGCACCTGATACAGATCTGCGGGTTCGGCCAGGGCGAGCGGCAGCCCGCCGCCCGGCACCAGTCGCACCGCGATGCGGTCCCCAAGCACCCGCTCGAGTACGTCGCGCGCGGCGCCTACCGTTTCGTTCAGGCCCAGCGGGTACGGGGCGATGGGGCGCTGGCGGCTGAACAGGAGCAGTTGCCGGGTGAGCGCGGCCGCCTCCTCCCCGGCCCGCCGCAGCGCCGTCTCGAGCCGGGTCGCTTGCGCCGGGTCGTTGTACCCGCTGACCTCCCGTTCCAGTTTCAGCCTGGTGGCGAGCATCAGTTGCCCCTCGAGCTTCTGCCTCTCGTCGTGCTGCTGCCGCGCCAGGGCGGTGGCCCGGCGCACCTGGAGGCGCAGAGCGGCCGCACCGGCGCCGCCGGCAAGGAACAGGGTCAGGAACCCGGCCGACAGGTACGCGACCCGGCGCCCGGTCCACCACGCGGGCGGTGCCGGCGCGGGCGGCGGCCCCTCCAGCACCGAAATCTTGCCCGAGTGGACGATCACCGCGAACGTGTGCGGGCGGAACTTGTCGAGCGGCTGCTTGTTGACCACGCCGCTCACCTCGATCCGGCTCCCGACCGCGACGGGGGTGTTGGGGTCGGAGAACACGGCGGTGAACGACACCCCGTCGGCGAACAGCGTCGCGGTCTGATAGCCGCCTTGGACGAGGGTGTCGAGTACGGTCCCGGCGAGGGTAACGATGCGCCCATCGAGCCTGCCCGCGACCGCGTCCGCGACGCTGGCCGGCACCGGGTCCGGGAACGGTAAGGGGGAATCGTTGATGATTCGAACGTGCGCGTTCTCGAGCCGCGCCGGGTCGGTGCCCGGGCGCGGGAACCCGACCACCGAGACCTTTTGACCGGGCTGCACCGCGGTCCGGTTGGTGTAGAACACGTACACGACACCGCTGCTGTCCTGGAGGTACAGTTGGGTGAGGTTACCCCCGCCCCCGATCGTGACCGTCCCGGTGACGCGCACCTGCAACCGGGCAGCGATCGGGTCCGGGCGGAACAGCGTCAGGTCGGCAGCGGCGGTCAGCGGCAGCGCGGTCGGGTAGGCGGGCGGCGGCTGCAGCACCTTGAAATCGGACAGCTTGGAGACGAACAGCCGGGCCGGACCGACCACCTGCCGGTTTCGGGTGCTCGCGCCGCACACGCCGGCAACCCGCACCACCGCGCCGCTCAGCCGCTCGGCCTCCCGCACCGTCAGCGGCAGCGGCAGCGGCAGCGTGGCGACCGCGTTGCCGCGCCCGCGGGCCAAGTCCAGTTGCAGCCACTTGTCCGTCGCCCAGGCGCGCTGCACCACCGCTTCCACCTCGACGTACTGCCCGTCCAGGTACGCGGAGTCCTCGAGCGTCAGGTTGAACGGCACCGGCCTGAGGACGCCGAACTGGTTCCGCTCCCGCACCAGCACCTTTTCTGCCCGCACCTCGGGCAGGAATGTGCCGGCGGTCGTCACCCCTTGCACCTCGACGCGGTCGCCGGCCTTGATGTGTTTATCGGCGCGGGGCCACTCGACCCGCAGCCCGCCGGTTCCATCTTGAACGTAGAAGTACCCGTGCGGGGGCGGGCAGAAGGTGACGACGCCGGTCAGGTGGACGGGGCGCTCGGCCTGTGCGACGCGCACCGGGAGCGAGCGGACCCCGCTCGCGGTGTCGCGGTCCAGTTGCGCGACGGCGGCCGCGGCGAGCAAGACGAGGGCGAGCGGGTCGGGGGCCATGTCACGGTACCGTTCAGGCGGGACGGTGCCCTGCGAATAATCCCTATATACCCGATAACCCCGTTTCCCGCCCGGTGGAAACGCGGATGTGGCCGTTTTTGGGGCAACTCAGGGGGCAGCTACCCGAGCCAGGGCGGCAACTCGCCGGCCGCGGGCAGCTTCACCACCGTCACGGAACTGATCTGCGGGTGCGCCTTGACCTCGGCCAGCGCCGGCTCCGGCGGCGGGTTGTCCAGGTTCAGGATGCCGATGGCCTCGCCGCCCGGCGCGCGCCGGCCCACGGTCATCTGCGCGATGTTGACCCGATGCTTGCCGAAGATGGTGCCGACGAACCCGATCAGGCCGGGCACGTCGCGGTGCATGAACACCAGCAGCACTCCGTCCAGGTACCCTTCCATGCGGTACGGCCCGAGCTGGACGAGGCGCACGTACTGGTCGCCGAACAGCGTGCCGGACGCGACCGTCGTGCCCTGCTCGGTTTCCACCTCGGTGTGCAACAGGGCCGCGAAGTCCCCCTTCTTGGGGCTGGACGACTCCGCCAGTTCGATCCCGCGCTCGCGGGCCAGGAACTCGGCGTTGACCAGGTTCACGCCCTCGCTCAGTCGGTACTCCAGCAGCCCCGCGGTGAACGCCGCGGTGAGCAACTTGGTCTTCTGCCCCGCCAGCTCCCCGCGGTAGCTGAGCGTCGCCTTGCGGACCACGCCCTGCGCGATCTGCGCCTGCATCAGCCCGAGCCGGCGGGCGAGGTCGACGTACGGGCGCGCGTCCGCGAGTTCGGCCGGGTTCACCGCGGCCATGTTGACCGCGTTCGACACCTGCCCGCGCAGGAGGAAGTCGGCGAGCAGCTGCGCGGCCTCGATCGCGACGTTCTCCTGTGCCTCGAGCGTGGACGCGCCGAGGTGCGGGGTGAGCACGACGTTCGGCGCCTTGAGCAGCGGGTTGTCCGCGGCGATGGGTTCGGCGGTGAACACGTCGATGCCGGCGCCGGCGATGGTGCCGGCTTTGAGCGCGTCCGCGAGCGCCTGTTCGTCCACGATGCCGCCGCGGGCCACGTTCAGCACCCGCGCGGTCTTCTTCATCAGCCCCAGTTCGCGCGCGCCCACCATGCTCCTGGTCTCGGCCCCGCCGGGGACGTGCAGGGTGAGGAAATCGACCCTGGGGAGCAGGTCGTCAAGGCTCGCGGCCGGCTCGTACCCGAGCTCGGCGACCTTCGCCGCGGTCACGAACTGGTCGAGCGCGATCACCTTCATGTCGAGGCCCTTCGCGCGGCGCGCGACCTCGCGCCCGATGCGCCCGAGGCCGACCACGCCGAGCGCCTTGCCCGCGACCTCGGTGCCGACGAACTTGTTGCGGTCCCAGCCCCCGCCCTTCATCACCGCGTCGGCGGCCGGGATGCGCCGCGCGACAGCCAGCAGCAGGGCGACGGTGTGTTCGG
>JBJSXS010000239.1:0-2119 GCA_046086545.1 Gemmata sp. | reverse complement strand
TAGTCGAGCACGTTGCCCGCGTCGTAGTTCACCTTCACGTTCGGGTGGTCCACCTCCCTGGTGATCTCCGCGCACGCGGCCCCGGTGCCGGTCTCGCCGCCGTGCTGCTTCACCACCAGCACCACGTTGTTGTCTTTGGCGATCGGCCCGAGTTTCTTGAACCGCTCGACCCACAGCGCGCGGCTGCCGCCCTTCGTGTGCCCGAACGTGAGCACCTGCGGCACCGACGCGGCGCCGGCCTGCTTCAGCCGCTGCGTGAGCACCTCGAGGCCGTCCTTCGCCTCGGGGTAGATGCCGCTGAACATCATCACCGGCTCGAGACCCATGTCGCGGCACCTCTTCGCCAGTTCCTTCGCCTTTTCGGGGGCCGCGTCGCGCGCGAGCACCGGCACGTCCTTGCCGTCCTCTTTGTGCGTCGTGCCCCACGCGACGAACGCGTAGCCGGCGCCTTTGAGGCCGTCGAGCGCGCGCCGGAGCGGGAACCGCGAGTACGGCAGCGTCATGCACGCGATCTGAAACTGCGTGGGGGCCGGAGCGGCGGCCCGCGCCCGGGCGAGCGGGGGGCACAAGCCCCCCGGGGCGGCCAGCGCCGAGCCGGTGGTCGCGAGGAACGTGCGTCGGTTCATGTCGGATGTCTCCGCGGGGTGATCGGGAGGCCCGATTGTACACCCTGGTTAGCGCCGCGCATCCGGCGCATTTCGGGGCGAACGCGTTACGGTCCGTTTACGCGCACCATACGCCCGCCTGAATCGCGCGTCGGTTCCGACCCCACATTTTGATGCCCCCGCCATAACTGAGAAAAACAGGCAAATCCGTAGCGCCCCGCGCGTTGACGCGGGTGCGAACCGCGCCCTAGAGACTCGTATCTGAAACGCAAGCCGTCTGCCGCTCGGCCCTCCCCGAGCAACCGGCAAGCGGGTGCCAGGCAAGGCACCAGCCGACCCCGCGAGGCGCGAGGCCCCCTCAGGCCCGCCGCCCAGCCCCCATCGGCCGATTCTTAAACGCTCGACCAGCGCCTCGTTCGGCGCACGGCACTCCACGCCCTGCCCGTGTACCGGCGGAGCGCCGCTACCCGCGTACCCACTCCAACTTCCGCTGCAGCCGGCCGCGCCGGCGCGGGCGCTCGCGCGCCCTGCGCCTCCGGCCACGGCACGGATTTGAGGCGACACACTCATGTTCAAGTGGCTCACCCGCAAGCAACAGCGGTCCACGGCGGCGAAGCCCCAACTCCGGCTCGAAGGGCTGGAGGTGCGCGAGGTGCCCGCGGTCCTGATCCAGCTTGACTACTCGCGCGACCTGACCGGGTTCTTCAACAACCCCGAGGCCCGCGCGATCATGGAGCGGGCGGCCAGCGAGTTCGGCAACAGCCTGAACGCGAACCTCGCGGCCATCGTCCCGCACGGCGGGAACACGTGGACCGCGACGTTCTTCGACCCGGCCACCGGCGGGCAAACCGGCGTGGCGAACCTGTCCGTCGGCGCCAACACGCTCCGCATCTTCGTCGGCGGCCGCGCCATGTCGAGGTCCGAGGCCGGGTTCGGCGGGTACGGCGGCACCAGCATCTCCGGCAGCCAGGCGTGGCTCAACGCGGTGGAGACCCGCGGCCACTCCGGGTTCTCGCCGTGGGGCGGCAGCATCGCGTTCGACACCAACCAGCGGTGGCACTTCGGCCAGACGACCGACGGGCTGGACTCGACCGAACTCGACTTCTACTCGGTCGCGGTCCACGAACTCGGGCACGTGCTCGGCATCGGTACCGCGCCCGAGTGGATGAGCCTGGCGTCCGGCGGGTACTTCTACGGCGCGAACGCGAGCGCGGTGTACGGCGGGGCGGTGCCGCTGAACCCGAACGCCTCGCACTGGGCCGACGGGGTCATCGCCGGCGGTCAGGGGGCGAGCCTGGACCCGACCCTCACCTACGGCACGCGGGTGACCTGGTCGGCCCTCGACGCCGCGGCGCTCCGGGACCTGGGCTGGGGCGCGAGCGGGCCGGTGGCCGCGACGACCGGTGCGGACCTCCCCGCGGCAGCTGCGGCCCCGGCCCTGAACGCGCGGCAGCCGTTCGCGTTCACCGGCCACGCGGACGGGTTGGTGTCGACGTTCGTGATGTCGGGCGGGG
>JBJSXS010000238.1:0-7621 GCA_046086545.1 Gemmata sp. | reverse complement strand
CGCCACGGCATCGGCGCGGGCGAGGTCACGCTCGCGGAGGTGTGCCGATCGAAGGGGTACGCCACCGGAATGGTCGGGAAGTGGCACCTGGGGCACCACCCGCAGTTCCTGCCCACGCGGCACGGGTTCGACCGCTACTTCGGGCTGCCGTACTCGAACGACATGTGGCCCGAGCACCCGGAAGCGAAGAAGGGCACCTACCCGCCGCTGCCGCTGTTCGAGAACGAGAAGGTGATTAACGCGAGCGTGAGCGGCGCGGACCAGGCGCAGCTGACCACGCAGTACACCGAGCGCGCGGTCAAGTTCATCGCCGACAACAAAGCCGGGCCGTTCTTTCTGTACGTCGCCCACTCGATGCCGCACGTGCCGCTGTTCGTGTCGGACAAGTTCAAGGGCAAGAGCAAGCAGGGCCTCTACGGCAACGTGATCCAGGAGATCGACTGGTCCGTCGGCGAGATCGTGAAGGCACTGGACGACCACAAGCTCGCGACCGACACGCTGATCATCTTCACGACGGACAACGGGCCGTGGCTCAGTTACGGGAACCACGCGGGCACCGCGGGCAAGTTGCGCGAGGGGAAGGGCACCGTCTGGGAGGGCGGGGTGCGGGTGCCGTTCGTCGCGCGCTGGCCCGGGAAGATCCCCGCGGGCGGCGAGTGCCACGTCCCGGCGATGACCATCGACGTCCTGCCCACCGTCGCGAAACTGGTCGGCGCCGAATTGCCCAAGCACAAGATCGACGGCAGGGACATTTTCCCGCTGCTCGAATGCGCGCCCGACGCGGACATGGCGCACGAGGCCTACTTCCACTACTACGGCACCAACGAGCTGCAAGCGGTGCGCACCCGCAAGTGGAAGCTCATGCTCCCGCACACGTACCGCACGATGGACGGGCAGGCGCCGGGCAAGGACGGCGCGCCGGGCAAGTACAAGCAGGTGAAGATCGAGAAGCCCGAGCTGTACAACCTCGTCGCGGACGTGGGCGAGTCGAAGAACGTCGCGGACGCGAACCCGGAGGTGGTGCAGCAACTCCTCGCGCTCGCCGAGAAGGCGCGTGACGATTTGGGCGACTCGCTCACCAAGCGAGCGGGCAAAGGCGTGCGCGAACCCGGGCGCCTGCCACCGGAGAAGAAGTAGCGCGCGGTTCGCGCGCGGGGCGCCGCCTCTCCCACGCCGCCTCTCCCACGCCGGCTCGAGCCGCCACACGCCCGAGGTGCGAAGCGTGGCGCCGCCCCCGGTCGGCGCGAACGTGAGCTTGCCGGGGCGGTCGTTCGGCCCGGTCGCGGCGCGCACCGCCTTGCCGCCTACCAACGAGTTGGTGCACGCGTTCCCCGGGCGCCTCCCGCCGCCGCTGCGGAAGTTGATGCGCTTTCGGTCGACGGTGAGCCCCGGCGGTGTGAGTTCGCCGGTGCTGTCGCCGCTGCCGGCGAAGCTGTCCGCCGGCCCGTGGCCGGGGCAGCCGGTCACAGCCATCTGGCCCTTCTACGTCCCCTTCGCCGCCCCCGTGCCGAACGCCCCCCGCCCGTCGCCGTAAGTCTCGCCCGCGAAGTCCGCGGCGGCGACGCCCGCACGCTCGGCCGCGCCCGCCGCCAGCGGAAGCACGGCGCGGGAGAGGGAAGGCCGCATCGGTCAGCCACGGCAAGCTTTCCGGTTCAGGTTCCGCGTTCCACAAGTTACCATAACGGGCGCGTAAACACTG
Source organism: Gemmata sp. (assembly GCA_046086545.1). Taxonomy (GTDB): domain Bacteria; phylum Planctomycetota; class Planctomycetia; order Gemmatales; family Gemmataceae; genus Gemmata. The sequence continues at coordinate 5,922 of JBJSXS010000238.1, read as the reverse complement.
TCTTCCCGTCGCCCTCGAAAGAGCGCCGCTACCATGACCACACGCCGCCAGTTCCTTGCCACATCCGCACTCACGCTATCCGCCGCGTCCTACGCCCGCGCCGCGAACAAGGCGAACGAGAAGGTTCGCATCGCCATCATGGGCCTGCGGGTGCGCGGCAAGCAGCTCGCGCCGCCGTTCGCCGCGACCCCGGGGGTCGAGATCGCGTACCTCGTGGACCCCGACCCGGCGATGGTGAAGCCCACGCTCGATGTGCTCAAGAACCCGGACCCGGCACCGAAGGTCGAGACTGACATTCGCAAGGCGCTCGACGACAAGTCGGTGACCGCGGTGGTCGTGTCGGCCCCGGACCACTGGCACGCGCTCGCGACCGTGTGGGCCGCCGAGCGCGGGAAGCACGTCTACTGCGAGAAGCCGGTGTCGCACAACCTGAACGAAGGCAGGCGGATGGTCGAAGCCGCCCGCAAGTACAAGGTGGTCGTGCAGGCCGGCACGCAGCGGCGGAGCCAGCCGAGTGTGATCGCGGCCCGCGAGTACGTCCAGGCGGGCAAGCTCGGGAAGGTCGCGTTCGCGCGGGCGTGGATCGCGGGCGGGCGCCCGAACATCGGGTTCAGCAAGCCCGAACCGGCACCGAAGGGCGTGAACTACGATCTTTGGCTCGGGCCGGCGTCCGGCGAGTTCACCAAGAACCGGTTCCACTACAACTGGCACTGGTTCTGGGACCTGGGCACCGGCGAGATCGGGAACAACGGCATTCACGGCCTCGACGTGGCGCGCAACGTTCTGCAACTCGACGCGCCGGTGAAGGTGAGTTGCGCCGGCGGCAAGTTCCACTACGACGACGAGCAGCAGACCCCGGACACGCAGATCGCGACGTTCGACTTCCCCGGCGGCCCCGGGGGCGCGGCCGGCTGCACGGTGGTGTGGGAGCATCGCGTGTGGGAGAAGAAGGGGCAGGGGCCGGAGGGCCAGTCCTACGGCATCAGCATCCACGGCGACAAGGGCACGCTGCTGTTCGACGGCGACGCGTGGAAGGTCCGCGGCGGCGAGGACGTGTCCGAGAAGCCGAAGGGCGACATGGTCGGCCTCCACGTCCGCAACTTCGTCGACGCGATCCGCGGGGATGCGAAAGCCAACGCGCCCATCGAAGAGGGCCACAAGAGCACGCGCCTCTGTCACCTCGGGAACCTCGCGTACCGGACCGGCAAGACGCTGAAGTTCGACGCGACCGCGGAAACCACCGACGCGCCCGAAGCGAACAAGTTGCTCGGGCGCGAGTACCGCAAGGGTTTCGAGCTGCCCGCGGTGTAAAGACCGGCCCCGGCCCCCCTCCTTTCAGGATCGGGGCCGGGGCTCCCGAACCTCTCGTGCGGCGCGCGTGTCACTCCCGGAGCCGGTCCCCTTCACCCGGAGCGCTCGCCATGAAACAGCCCACAATCGAACTGGTCCCCCTCCGCCCGGCGGTGCGCTCCGACGCCCCGACCGTCCTCGACGTCCTGATCCGCATTACGCCGCCCGTCAGCGAAACCGTGGCCGTGCGGCCGGCGCTCAACCTCGGGCTGGTGATGGACCGCTCCGGTTCGATGGCGGGTCAGAACAAGATCGGGTTCGCGAAGGAAGCCGCGGCGTTCGCCGTCAAGGAACTGCTCCCCACGGACCGCGTCAGCCTCACGATCTTCGACGACAACGTGGAAACGCTCGCGGCCAACGCCCCGGTGAGCGACCGCGCGCGCCTCCTGCAACTGGTCGAGCGGGTTCGCCCGGGCGGCAGCACCGCGCTGCACGGCGGCTGGCAGGAAGGCGCGAAGCAGGTCGGCGACAACCTCGTCGCGGGCGGGCTGAACCGCGTGCTACTGCTCTCGGACGGCCTCGCGAACGTGGGCGAGGCGCGGCCCGACGCCATCGCCACCGACGTTCACGCCCGGCTCCAGACCGGTGTCAGCACCACCGCCCTCGGCCTGGGCAACGAGTACAACGAGGACCTGCTCGAAGCGATGGCGCGGTCCGGGGACGGCAACTACTACTATGTCGAGAGCCCGCGGCAGCTCGCGGCCATCTTCCGGGCCGAAATGAGCGGCCTCACCGCGACCGTCGGCACCGACGTGCTGCTCTCGCTCGAGGCCGGTCCCGGCGCGACCATCGCCGACGTGCTGAACGACCTCGACCGCGACACCGGCGGCCGGTGCAAGCTCCCGAACCTCGTGTCCGGGTTCCCGGTGCTGATCGTCGCGCGGGTCGAGATCCCCAACGCAACCGGCGAGCAGCGCGTCCTCGCGGTCAAGCTCGAATGGGCCGCGCCGGGCGAGGCCGCGAAGGCGGCGCGCGGCGCCGGCCTCACGCTGCCCGCGGTCCCGAGCGGGGGCTGGGCCACGCTCGCCCCCGACCTCGACGTTCAGGAGCGCGCGGCGCTGCTCACCGTGTCGCGCCTCAAGAAGCGAGCGACGAGCGAACTGGACCGGCACAACCCCGCCGAAGCCCGGCGGCTGCTCGCGGAAGCGCGAACGCTCCTCGGCACCGTCCCGCAGACCGCGGAGGTGGGCCTGGAGATTCAGTCCGTCGCGGAGATCGATGCCCAGATCGAGCGCGGCGACTTCTCCGGCTCCTCGAAGCGGGCCAAGTACGACGCGTACAACATGCGGCACAGCAAGCCGCGCTACACCCCGCCCGCCGACCCCGCGTGAACGGCACCGGCTTCGATGCGGAACGCCAGGTCGCCGAGGCGCTCGGCCTCGGCGCGGTCGTGCGTGACGTGAAGAACGGTCGTATCGCGCGCGTCCCGGAGGCGCGCCAGTAGCGCCACGAGGTGGGCGCGGGTGTCGTCGTCGAGCGACGCGAGCGGTTCGTCCAGGAGCAGCACCGGCGGGCGGCTCGCGAGCGCGCGGCCCAGTGCCACCCGGTGCCTCTCGCCGCCGCTCAGGAACTGTGGCCCGCGGTCCAGCAGGTGCGCGACTTCGAGTTGCTCCGCGAGTTCGCCCACGCGCGCCGCGACCTCGGCGCGCGCGTCGCCGCGCACCCGGAGCGCGAAGCCGATGTTCTCGCGCACGGTCATCGTGGAGAACAGCACGCCGCCCTGCGGGACGTACCCGACGTGGCGGGCCGCGGGCGCGAGCGCCGTCACGTCGCTCCCCGCGAGGGTGATGGAGCCCGACCGCACCTTCCGAAGGCCCGCGATGGCTTCGAGAACGGTAGTTTTGCCGCTCCCGCTGCGGCCCATCAGCACCGCGTACTGCCCCCGCGGGACCGCGAGCGACACACCCGAAAGCGCGAACGCGCCCTGCCGAACCGATAGGTTCTGAATGCTAATCACGCCGCTGTTTTAGGGCGCGTGAACCTCCGCGCACGTCGCGGCTCCGTTATTCGCACCTGCCGCGGGGCCGATCAGCGCCGCACCCGCGACCCGGGCGGCCGCGGGCGAACCGTCGGGTCGGTTCACCCACGGGGGCGGTCCGACACCACCGCTGCTCGCGCGGGCACCGAAGCGATGAGTCCTCGGCCCCCGACGTGAAAGGCCCTCGAGTGCGGCGCAAAGGTGCTCGCTCACACCACCCTCACCGCTTGCCGATCTCCTTGAAGCGGATCGTCACCTCGCGCGGGTTCCCGTCGGTCAGCACCTTGTTGAACGGCTCCTTCACGTGGTCCGCGGTGCCGATGTGCGTTCGAGCGTCTTTGTTCAGCACGAAGGCGGTGATGTAATAGCGGTTCTTCGGGTCCAGCTTGCCGGCGGCGCCGATGGCGAACTCCGTCCTCGTCTCCTTGCCGGTCGTGTGGCTGAACTCCTTCAACTCGACCCTCTCGACCAGGTCCGCGCCCTTGTCCGCGATGTTCTTGTCGACGCTGTAGAGCCGCAGTTCCACAACTCGGTTGTCGAACGACGGCACCTCCTTCGGGACGATCACCGTGCCGGTGACCCTGGTGGTGCCTTTGTCGTCCGCGCCCACCACGGGGGGCACCGCGACCGCGAACAGGGCCAGCACGGCGAGGCGAGCGAACATCGGTGGAGCTCCAAAGCGCACTTGAGGGATCGGAGGAAACGATACGGCGGAAAGGGGGCGCCGACGAGCGCGGAGGGTCGTAACCGGTTCCGCCGTTCGTAAAATGGCGCCGCCGGCGGCTCTCCTTTCTGCCCGCTTCGCCCGGATTCAGGGCGCGTAACGTCGTGGCCCCGGAGCCTGTATTCCAATCACGGGACGCCTGCCCGATGGCCGAACCGCCGCTGACCCGGGTCACGCTGCTAACCCGGCTGAAGGACGGGCGCGACGCGGACGCGTGGCGCGAGTTCGTGCAACTGTACGGCCCGGTCGTGTACCGGTTCGCGCGCAACCGCGGCCTGTAGGACGCGGACGCCGCCGACCTCATGCAGGACGTGATGCGGAGCGTGGCCCGGAACGCGCACCGCATGGAGTACGACCCCAAGAAGGGCACCTTCCGCGGGTGGCTGTACACGGTCACGCGGAACAAGGTTTACAACTTCCTCAGCAGCCAGAAGAACCGCCCGCGCGGCACCGGCGACGCGGACGCGCAGGAGCGGCTCGACGCGACCCCTGGCCGCGAGGAGGACGGGCCGGAGGCCGACTGGGAGAAGGAGTACCAGCGCCGCCTCAGCGCCCGCGCGATGGAGCTGGTGAGGGGCGAGTTCCAGCCCAACACCTGGGCCGCGTTCTGGCAGACCGCGGTGGAGGGCAAGGGCGCTGCGGAGGTCGGCGCCGCGCTGAAGATGAGCGCGGGAGCCGTGTACGTGGCCAAGAGCCGCGTGCTCGCCCGCCTGCGCGACGCGGTTCAGAAGCTGATGGCGGAGGAGGAGTAACAATTAACAGTGAAAACGGAACAGTGACAGGTTGAACTCGAGCACACCCCGGAGGTGTGAACCGGCAGCTCCAACCTTCCATTTTGCACTTGTCCTTTATCACTCTGAACGGACCATGGCCGACACGATCACCACCACCGAGTGCCCGCTGCTGAGCGACCTGGAGCGGCTCGTCCACGGGCGCTGCACCGAGGCGCGCGCGTCGACCCTGTGCGACCACGTCGGCAACTGCCCGGCGTGTCAGAAGCGGCTCGACGCGCTCACCGCCGGCGCCGCGGGCCTCGCGGACGACCTGCGCGAGGCCACCCGGGTGGCCCCGGCGCAGGACTCGTCGTACTGGCGCGCGCTCGAGCGGGCCGAGGAGGAACTGCGCCGCACCGTGCTGTTCCCGGCCAGCGGCATCGCCGAGGCGGCGCCGCCGGAGGACGAGCTGAAGCTCGACTTCCTGCAGCCGGCCGAAACGCCGGGGCGGCTCGGCAGACTCGGCCAGTTCGACGTGATCCGCGTCGTCGGGCGCGGCGGGATGGGCGTGGTGCTGCACGCGTACGACCCGTCGCTGGACCGCGACGTGGCCGTCAAGGTCATCGACCCCCAGCTCGCCAACAACGAGGTCGCGCGGCAGCGGTTCTGCCGGGAGGCCCGCGCGGCCGCGTCGGTCACCCACGACAACCTCGTCGCGGTCCACCAGGTGAACGAGGACGAGCCGTCCGGCCTGCCGTACCTGGTCATGCAGCTGGTGAACGGCGAGTCGCTGGAGCAGCGGCTCCGGCGCGCGGGCAGGATGAGCGCCGGCGAGGTGGCGCGGATCGGCATGCAGGCCGCCGCCGGGCTCGCGGCCGCGCACGCGAGCGGGCTGATCCACCGCGACATCAAGCCCGCGAACATCCTGCTCGAAGCGCCGGTGGACCGCGTCAAGCTCACCGACTTCGGGCTCGCGCGGGCGGCCGAGGACGTGAAGCTGACGCGCACCGGCTTCGTCGCCGGGTCGCCGCTCTACATGGCGCCCGAACAGGCGCGGGGCGACGAGGTGTCCCCGCGCGCGGACCTGTTCTCCCTCGGCACGGTGCTGTACGAGGCCGCCACCGGGGTCGCCCCGTTCGACGCCAAGACCCCGCTCG
>JBJSXS010000237.1:0-7883 GCA_046086545.1 Gemmata sp. | reverse complement strand
AGGATTCGGACGGGATCTGAGGTGCAAAGTTCGGACAAATGATTGCAAAGCGAGGGCAACTGATGGTGCCGGCACCGCTGCCGTTTGAGCAAGAAATCCACGATGTGGAAGTTGAGATTGCGCGCCTCGAAGCGCTACCCGAAGGAGAAGGGGTCGCAGACGCGATCCGTCAGGAACGAAAAAAACTGACGGGCCTGAAACGCGACAAGTATGCGAACCTGAGCGCCTGGGAAACGGTGCAGGTGTCGCGGCATCAGAACCGCCCACAGTTCCTTGACTACGTTGACACGGTGTTCGAGGAGTTCGTGGAACTGCATGGCGACAGGGCGTCCGGGGATGATCGTGCGATCAGGACTGGGTTCGCACGAGTCGATGGGCACAAAGTGATGCTCGTCGGACACCAAAAAGGAAAATCGCTAGCTGAAAGGCAACAGTGCTATTACGGGTGCGCGCACCCAGAAGGGTACCGGAAAGCGCTGAGCAAAATGCGCATGGCGGCAAAGTACCGTGTGCCAATCGTGTGCCTGATTGACACGCCAGGGGCGTTTCCGGGAATTGGCGCGGAAGAGCGCGGGCAGGCACAGCTCATCGCGACCAGCATCATTGAAATGACAAAGTTGCGGACGCCGGTCGTCTGCATAGTGATCGGCGAAGGCGGTTCTGGTGGCGCCCTGGGTATTGGCATCGGGGATTCGATCGCCATGCTACAGCATGCGTATTACTCTGTGATTAGCCCCGAAGGCTGCGCGGGTATCCTTTGGAAAGTGGCTACAGACGAATCGAAGCCAAGGGCCGCCGAGGCACTGAAACTGACCGCAAAGGAACTTCTGAAGTTTGGCGTGATTGACACGATTCTGCCGGAACCGCTCGGCGGAGCACACAGAGATCCGCGGGCGATGAGTGCCACGCTGAAAACGCACATCGTACGTGAACTGAGGAGGCTTGAAAGCCTGACGGAAGATAAGATCCTTTCCTTCCGGTATTCCAAGTTTCGAAGCATGGGCGTTCTGGGCTAATGCAGAGGCTTCGCATTGCTTGTTTGCCGGATCCCTTTCGCGATACATAAGATACATTATCGGACCATCCAACTTGGCAGCAACTACTGGTTCCATCCGAACGACTTCCGATAATTGATATTATGTTTTTCATTGGCTTTCCGAGCCTCTGACGTCGACGGAGGCAGTTGAAGAAGTAAAAACACACCATGATGCTGCCCCTGGAAGAGTCAGAGCTGCGATGTGGCCTTTTTGGCTTCGGGATGATCTACGACGAGACATATCGTCCAGTTTTCGAGTCCCGCGCCAGCACGCCGTTTTACAGCCCTGCCACTGGACCCGTGCGGGTCCGTCTCTGTGCCGTAGCCACGCGCACTGGAACACGCGTCTCGCGTTACCAAAGTTCTTACGGTAACCTGATGCCGCCATTCGACAGCTTCGCCGGTAACGACGCTGTACCGCAGCTACTCTCAACAGATCTTCACGCGGTATGCGTGGCAACGCCCGACGACCGTCATTTTGCAGTTGCCCGATCTGCGCTTGCCGCTGGGAAGCACGTGCTGATTGAAAAGCCTTCCGTTCTCTCTATCGCAGAACTGGACGAACTCGCACGCCTCGCCATAGCGAACGGGGTTCTGGCGAAAGTCGTCTACCACAAACTGGCGGATCCGGACCACAAAAAACTTCGGACGCTCTACCAGGATGGTGTTCTGCAACACGTCAACAACGGCTACTGCTCGTTGCTCGAGCCGAAGTCCATTAGTGGTGGTCAATTCGCGGAATGGATCACGGGCCGCAACCCGGCGACGTATGTGGCGGTTCATTACCTGAAGCTGATCGATTTCACATTCGGTCCCAACTGGGCCCTCGATCGCATTGCTGCCACCGGGCAGCGCGGCCTCGTCGGAGCAACCGACGGCCCGACGTGGGACTCGGTGCAACTGCAGGTCGTATACCGCCATCCGGACGGCCGTGAGGCGGCGTTCGACATCCACACGAGCTGGGTCACGCCTGATAACTTTCCAGGTTACGTCGAGCAGGAGGTCCAGTTCCGGTTCGACAACGCGGTTTGGGCAGGTCACCAGCGAAAGCGCGGTGTGGAACTGACCGTAGAAAATCGCACCCCGGGCGAACTCAAAAACACCCCGAACTATCACTACAACGGTACGTTCATTGAACCGTGGGGAGAGCGAACGCAACGCGGGTACGGGATCGAGGTCATCGAGCGGTTCTTTCAGGAGGTCGCGTTCGTCGAATTCGGAGGGCCGAGTGAAAGCCGGGCCGACCGGGTCGCGCAGATGAGGGCTCTCACGTACAACGACATCACCGCGGACCGGAACTGCGTCGCCATCGTGCAGGCACTCGAGGCGATACTTCAGCGTGCGGTGGACGGTGTGCCCGGGTGCGTTGTCAAGGTGAACGATTCCCGCGGCGGCCTTGTTCTGTACGAACCCGGCAACGCGACTCCGGTCGTCCTCTACGAAGGCAAAGTCTGATCTTGAACAACAAGGGACTGGCAGCCGAAGGCATGCTCATCACCACTTGAGCCTCTCCGCAAACGGGGGGGGCTTGGCTTGTCGCTGAGGTGCCCCCGCAGTACCCTTCGGGAGCAGTGTAACCGGAGAAACTTCATGCCTCTTCCGATTCAGCACGCCCGTGAGCCAGAGTCGAACGCGGGCCGTGCGGAACTCACTCGTGTTGAACCGCACTCGCTGCGCACCTTCACCCCGACCCAGGCGGTTCTGAACCTCAGCGCCGGCGTATATCACTGGACGCCAGAAGGGCGCCGCCTCTACGACTTCACCTCTGGGGTGCTGGTCTCCAACCTCGGCCACAACCCGACGTCCTGGCTCCGTGCTTACGAAAAGTACATGAGTTGGAATGAACATACGGGCGCGCGCCCTTCCCCACAGGGTGCGCCGGCCGGGTTCACGCCGGCGGTGCCGATGACGGCCTACAACGCGATGACGCCGGTCGAGGTCGGCGCAACAAAACGCCTGCTCGCGTTGCTCCGTGCCACCCGTTACGGCGCGAAGATGGATCAAGTGATGTGGGCCGCGTCTGGTTCCGAGGCGATACAGAAAGCTCTCTGGGCGTCGCTGGCGAGGGACCGCACGAGACCGATGATTCTGGCGACCCGGTTCGGATTCCACGGCAAGAAGGGGCTCGCGAACGCAGTCACGGGTTCCGAGGCCGATACGGAGCGAGACCCGCGCGTCAAGTTCATCTCGTTCCCCATGCAGGAGTGCCGTGATCTCGCGATGCGCGACGCTCCGTTCGACTTCACCCCCTACCAACAAGAACTCGACGCCCTGCTCCACCAGTACGGCGCTAAAATCGGGACGCTAATCACCGAGCCGTATCTCGGGGGCGGCGGCTCATACCACCCGCCGGCCAAATACCTTCAAGAGCTGCAACGGTTTTGCAATCGCCACGATATCACTTTTATCATCGACGAGGTGCAATCCAATTTCGGTCGGACGGCATCAATGTTTGCGTTCGAGGCTTACGAGTTGGAGCCGGACATCGTCATTTTAGGAAAGGGGCTCGGCAACGGTGTCCCGGTCGCGGCCGCTGTGGGCCGAGCCGACATTTTCGCAGCGCTCGGTTATGGCGAAGGCTCAGACACCTGGAGCGCGAACCCCCTGTGTTGCGCGGCCGTGCAGGCTACCCTGGACGAGTTCGAGCGGACCGATGTGATCGGCGGGATGAAGGAGAGTTCCGCAATCATCGAGCGCGGGCTGTCGGCATTAAAGGAGATGCCGTTTGTAGCTTATGTCCGCGGCGAACGCGGCGGGATGGTGTGGGGCGTCGAGATGTGTGATCACAAAGACCGCTCTGCGGCCGAGTGGGCGAACGCGTTCGTCCTCGCTTGCTACGTGAGCGACGGCCCGACCGCCGACGGCATACACCTGCTCGGGCCGCTGGCGAAGAAGGTGGTGCGCGTGTCTCCGCCGCTGGTCATTACGCCCAACGAAGCGACTGCTGCGATGGCCCTGATGCACCGCGCGGCGAAGGCAATGGCGAAGTAGCACGACGAGGGGCACATGCCCGACACGTGGATGTCCGACTTCATCCGCTGGCTCGCACAGGTCGCGGGCACCGACCTGTTCGTGGTGCGGAGCGTCCTCGCGCTCGGGGTCATGTGCCTGCTGTGCGGGCTCGTCGGCGCACTGGTTGTCGGCAACCGGATGGCGTTCTTCAGCGACGCAATGGCCCACTGCGCGTTCGCCGGTGTTGCTCTGGGCTATCTGAGTGTACTGCTGACGAACAGCGGGCGTGACGCCGCGACGTGGGTTGTCCCGCTGGCGATGGTTGCCTTCGGCGTGCTGGTCGGCGTGCTGATGATCTACGTGCGTGACCGCACGGGGCTTGCGCACGACACGGTCATCGGCGTGTTCTTCGCACTCGCGCTCGGGTTCGGGGCGATGCTCACCAAGGTCGTTCAGACGGCGAGTAACGTGAACCTGGAGACGTTCCTGTTCGGTAACCTGATCCTAATTCCCGACGGTGACCTGCTTTACCTTTGTGTGGTGCTGGCGCTGGTCGTGGCCGCGTTCTTGTGGCGCTACAACCAGTTCATGTTCGCGAGCTTCAACCCGAGCCTCGCACGCACCCGCCGCACCAGCGTAACTCTGAACAACTACCTTTTCATCATTCTGCTCGCGCTAGTTGTAAACCTGTCGATAAAGGCAGTCGGCGCGCTGCTCATCAACGCGATGCTCATCGTCCCGGCCGCGGCCGCGGCGAACGTGTCGCGCAACTTGCGGCAAATGTTTTGGCTCACGGTGGCGTTCTCGCTCGCGTCGGGTGCCATCGGGTACGCGATCAGCACCGGCCCGCCTGTCACCATCGGCGAAATCCGGGACGTGCGGTTCGGCCCGAGCGGGGTGATCGTGTGCGTCACGGTCGCGATGTTCTTCGGGTCCATGGCCGCGGTCGCGGCGTGGAACCGGTTCGCGCCGATCTTCGGCGGGAACCGGTTCCGCAGCTTCCACCGGCACGGCCCGGACGACCCTTGCGGGCAGGACCACCCGTTCGGACAATGCCCCTGATCGCTCGAACCGGTGTTCCGGCGCGGGCGTAGAATTGGTGTCCCGCCGGTCCCTCGTGCCGAGTGCCCAAGTGCAGCCGAGCATCTACGACTTCCTTTTCCGCTTCAGTTCCGTGTTGTGGGAGGCGATGCCGTTCGTCGTCCTCGGCGCGCTCGTCGCCGGTATCCTCGAAGAGTTCTTACCACAGACGCTCCTCACGCGCCTGCTGCCCAAATCCGTGCTGCCCGCCGTGATGATCGGGGCGGTTCTGGGCCTGCTGTTCCCGATGTGCGAGTGCGGGATCGTCGTCGTGATGCGGCGCCTGTTGCGGAAGGGCCTGCCCCTGTCGTGCTGTGTCGCGTACATGCTCGCGGGGCCGATCATCAACGGGGTGGTGATTTTCAGCACCTGGGTCGCGTTCCAGGGACACGGCATCGGACCGGAGATGGTCGGACTGCGTGTCGGCTTCGCGTTCGTTATCGCGTGTCTCACCGGGTTGGTCGTACACATTCAGTTCAAGCGCCACGGGTACTCACTATTGACCGCGGTCACGATCCCTCATGCCGCAGCGCCCGAGGCCCCCCGCCCTGCCACAGAACCGGACGGTGCCCCTCCGGCTCGGCCCGGCCGGGAACCGCTCACGCGCCGGCTCGGAAACATCTCCGCGACGGCGCTGCACGACTTCGTGGACATCATGGTGTTCCTGATACTGGGGTGCGTGCTGGCCGCGCTCGCGCGGCAGTACATCACCGAGAAGGAAATCCTGGCGATCTCCCGCGATCAACCGTTCCTCGCGATCCCGGCGATGATGTTACTGGCCGTGGTGATGTGTCTGTGTAGTGAAGCGGACGCGTTCGTCGCAGCCAGTTTCACCAAGATGCACCTGAGCGCCAAGGTCGCGTTCCTCGTGCTGGGGCCGATGCTCGATCTAAAACTGTTGCTCATGTACACCCGGGTTTTCCGGACGCGTCTGATCGTCACAATCGTGACGTGCGTGGTGCTACAGGTGCTGGTGCTTTGTTTCGCCCTGCACCTCTTGTATCGTCTCAACAACTGGACCGGCCTGCCCCCGGGCGCGGCTCTCGGCTGAAGTCGTACACGTGCGTGCGGCGGGCCTGGTAACATCCGCTCGGAGTAACTTAAATGGCACACAGCCACGCCGGCTGCCAGTCACCGAAGGACTACTTTACCGAGCAGCTTCTCACCATCCTGGTGTGCGGCGGTCTGGGGTTCGTGGCGGTACAGCTGTACCGCTACGACATGCTCAAACACATCCTCGCACCGCAGTTTCACGTGCCCGTACTTGTCGGCGGGATCGTGGTGTTTCTGCTTGTGCTGCTCCGCGCGGTCACCGTTTGGCGCGAGGCGGGAGAGTTGGTCCCGGCGAACGACCCTGGCGACCCGACGTGCCGGGAGAACCACGTTCATACGGTCGCGTGCAACCACCTGCCCGGGCTGCCGGGGACACCAAACACAGACGAGAACCTGGTGGACGACCACGGGCACAGCCATGACATGTCCTGGGTCTTCGCCCGGATGCTGATTCTGGTGTTTCCCATCGCATTGTTCGCGCTCGGCATCCCGAACGCCGGCCTCAGCCCGGAAGCTCAGAAAAAGCAACTCGAGAACGAGGTGCCGCTCGACCCGGCAACGCTGAAGGACATGGCTGCCGGCTCGACAGTCGAGGGAACCGAGAGCCTGCCGGACGGATCGAGTGTGCGAACGCTTCGCACCGAGAAGGGCATTCAACTCCGCGAGGTCACGCCCAAGGGCGGCGAACCGACCTACTCGCTGGTCGCGCAGGCCGGAACCGAAATGCGGTTCAACGACCTGACGGAAGCCGCGTTCGACGAGGGCAAGCGGGCGTCGTTCTCCGGCAAGACCGCGATCATGGAGGGGCGGTTCCAGCCGCTCGGCGCCAAAGAGTTCACGCTGTTCCGCCAGAAAATGACCTGCTGTGGCCCGGACGCGGTGATGTTGAAGGTGCGCATCATCGCCCCCCAGTCGGTAGCGGGGTTCAACTACTTCGACTGGGTGCGGGTCAAGGGCGTGGTCGAGTTCATCAGGGCACCGGGATCGGGCCGGTACGTGCCCGTCCTGCGATTGCTCGACATCAGCGACATCGAGCGCATCCCGAAGGACAAGATCAAGAACGAATACGAGTTCTGAGTTGCGGGGGGCCGGGCCGCGAGTGAGCGACGGCCCGGCGCCTCTACTTCCCCGCGGTTCGCAAATACGCAAAAAGGTCCGCTACATCCTGCGGTGCCAAGTCCTTCTCCAGCCCAGCCGGCATGAGCGACAGGCCGGTCGAGCGGAGCGACGAGATGTTCGACCGCAGAATCGTATCCTCGTTGCCGTCGGCACGGCGGAGGGTGATACTGGTCGGCGTTTCGGCCGCGACCACACCATTTAGTACGCGATCGTCGGTCGTCACCACGTTGTACGAAACGTACCGCGGGTCCACCTCGCGGTTCGGGTCGAACACCGCCACGAGCAGGTCCTCGCCAGACTTGTTGGGCAGCGCCGCGAGCAGGTTCGCGCCCACATCGAAGCCGACGCCGTCGAGTTTGTGACACGCCGAACACGATTTCTTGAACACCGCCCTGCCCTTTGTAGTGTCGCCCTTCAGGTCCAACACGCTCGCGTACTCCTTGACCACTTTCGCGCGGTCCGTGTCGGTCGTTTGTTGGAACACCGCCGTGGCTCGTCGCTTGACCTCGGCGTTTGGGTGCGCCTTGAGTTGCTGAACCTGGGCGACCGCGATGTCCGAGGCAGCGACCTTCTTAGCCTCCACCGCGGCGATCAGCTTCAGCGCGCGGTCCGGGCGCCCCAAAAGCGCGTCGAGCGCCTCGCG
>JBJSXS010000236.1:0-4586 GCA_046086545.1 Gemmata sp. | reverse complement strand
GACCGAGACCGACGCCGACCGACAGCAGCGGATGCTGAGCGAGGCGGACCGCGAGTTGACCGAGATCGCCGGGAAGCTGAACCTCGAAGAGTCGTCGCGGAAGCAGAGCGCGGAGACCATCGAGCGCGCGAAGCGCACGCTCCCTGCCGCGTGGCAGAAACCACTCGAGAGCGCCGGCCTCACCGACCGCGCGCGGTGGCAGGACGAACTCGATTCGCTCATCAACAAGGGCACCGAGGCGAAGTACACGCAACTGCAAGCGGCCCGCGGCGGGTTGGACCCGCTCCGCGCGGACATAAAGCAACTCGAAGCCGAGGCCGACGCGTTTCAAGAAGAGGAGCGCCGCGCGCCAGAAGACGTGCGCGCCGAGGCGGACCTCGCGCGCAAGCAACTCGACGCCCACAACGCGGAACTGCTCGACGCGCAGGGGCGCAAGCGCATCCTCGACGGCTACCGGCAGCAGCGGCACGAACTGACCGAGCGGTTAAAGCAGGTGGACGCGGAGCACACCCGGCACGAGACGCTCGCGGAACTGCTCGGCCGCGACCGGCTCCAGCGGCAGCTGGTGCGCCAGGCCGAGCGCCAGATCGTGGACTACGCGAACGCGGTGCTCGACCGGCTCAGCGGCGGGCAACTGTTCATGCGGCTGGTGGAAGCGGAAGCCGGCACCGACAAGGCGCTGGACCTGGAGTGCGCGAACCGGGTCGCGGGCGGCAGCGCGATCAGCGTCGCGTTCCTGAGCGGGAGCCAGCGGTTCCGGGTGGCGGTGGCGCTCGCGCTGGGCATCGGGCAGTACGCGAGCAAGCAGCACCGGCCCATCGAGAGCGTCATCATCGACGAGGGCTTCGGGTGCCTGGACCGCGCCGGCCGGCAGGTGATGATCCAGGAGTTGCAGAACCTCCGCGGGCACCTGCACTGCATCCTGCTGGTTAGCCACCAGGAGGAGTTTGCCGACGCCTTCCCCGACGGCTACCGGTTCGAGCTACAGGACGGCGCGACGAAAGTGACCCGCCTCGCGCGGTGAGACCAGAGCGTCGGAAGCCAGTCACCGCACGCGGCGGTAGAAGCGGTTGGCGATGAAGCCCTCCGCGACCAGCGCGAACAGCACCAGGATTAACAGCCACGGGAACAGGTCGAGGGGCTGACCGAGTGACACGCTGAGCAGGTCGCGCAAGGTGACGTTTTTCGACACCGGCACCACGCGGCCTTCGCCCACGAGCTTTTCCACCTCTTCGAGCGGCACTTTTTCGAGGTTGCTCTCGTCCGGCGGCGCGTTCAGGCTGTAGCCGTCGCTCCAGACCTCCTTGTCGCCACCCGACACGGACAGCGTGTAGTTACCGGGCACGTTCGTCCTCGGCGGGCTGACGCGAATCTCCGTCTGCTTGTCGTTCGGGCGGATGATCGCGTCGTTCCCGGTGATCACGCCGGGCGGGCCCGCGAACGCAACGACACTGTCGCGCGCGAGCTTGCCGCGCGGCAGCGGTGTGGTCGTGGTCGCACCGGTGGGGTAGTTGAAGTTCGCGTCTGCCGTGTCCCCGGCGAGGTGTCGCACCAGCAGGTACGGGAACGCAACGTACCAGCTCGACTCGCCCGAGTTCCAGTAGTCGTGCCAGTACGCCTTCTTGTCCTCGTCGTCGTTCGACACGTCCATGCGGGTGGCCAGCAGAACGACCCTACCTTTAGGCTTGTTGCCGTCCTTCGGGTCTAGAACCGGGCGCTCCAGGATCCCGGGGCGGCCGGCTTCGCGCGCCTCGGCGTCGCGGAATCGCGCCACCACCGTCGCGGTGGGGTCCGGCGTAATCTCCCAGTATCGTGTGGCGCGCCGCGGGTTCGCGATCACGTCCACGCGGTCGGTTTTTTGCTGCCGCCAGTCCTCGATGGGCTTCAGCATCGGGTGCTTCAGCGCTTTTTCGTCGAGGATCATGGTGACGCCGTTCCGCCCGTCGCGCGGCTCGCCCCAGGTGCCCCCGGTTTGGGGTGGGGGGGGCGGCTCGACCCTCTTGGTGTCTATCACGCGTGCGAACTTTCCCGGCATCAGGTCGGTCGCGTGGTCGTTATAGTCGCTCAGCGACATCCACCCTTCGCGGGCGGGAATCACGATGAGTTTGCCGCCCGTTTGCAGGTACGGGCGCAGTTTGTCCCACAGCGGGCTACCGGCGGGCTGGTTCGGCTCGCGCACCGCGAGCAGGCACACCGCCTCGAACGCGCGCAGGTCGTCCGTCGCGACTTCGCTCGGCTTCTTCGGGTCGGGCGCGTACTCGACCACCACCCCGCCGTCCTTGTTGAGTTTCACCTGTTCGGGGGTGACGACTTCGCACCCGAACTCGTCCTTCACGATGTGGGCGGCCCTCCAGAACAGGGCCGCCTTCGGGTCGTCGGTGATGGTGAGGATGCGTCTCGCGGCGCCCACCTTGAATGTGAGGAACCGCGTGTTGTCGAACGCGAGGTTGTCCGGCGCTTTGAGCGCGAACGCCCACTGGTTGAGTCCGAGTTTGAGGTCGCGCAGCTCGAACGCGACCGTCTGAGACTGCCCGTTGCGGACCGCGACCGACTTGCTGAACGAACTCTCCGCCCTGGCCGCCCCGGTGGGCCGAGCTATGACGGTCACCTCGACGCTCTCACCGGCCGCGCCGACCGCGGACACCGACACGGTGATGTTCGCGGTCTGGTTCGCCCCGATCACCTGCGGCCTCATCTCGACGGACTGGATCGCCGCGTTCGTCGGCTGTTCGCTGCCGAAGTCGAACAGCACGTGAACCGGCTTCGGGTCGGGCACCTGTTTGCGGAGCGTCTGGAGGTCGTCGGTGCGGCTCGCGTCCCACGACGCGAGCGTGCGGTCGGTGAACACCGCGACCAGCTTCTGGAGCGGCTCGGGCGCATCAGTTTCCTGCTCGACCTTCGCGAGCCGCTGGTACGCTGCGGCGACCGCGGAACTAACGGACTGGTTCCCGCCGCGGGCCTCCTTGAGGCCCTCGATGTGCCGGCGCGCCGCGGCCGCGTCGGGCAGCCAGGCGCCGGTGAGATCGTGCGTGTCGATCACCGCGACCGGGGACTTGTCCGGCAGTTCGTTGAGCATCTCCAGCGCGCGCGTGCGGGCGTCGTCCAGACGCGAGGTGCCGTTTGCCATGTACCCCATGCTCGGGCTGGTGTCGATGACGATGACCGTGGCGACCGGTTGCTCGCCGCTGATGTGCAACCGCTCACTCTTGAACGTCGGCTGGTAGAGCGTGAGGCAGAACAGCGCGATAATCAGCATGCGCAGCGTGAGCAGGATGAAGTGCCGCAGCCGGAGCTTTCGCTGGTTGGTGCGGAGCTTCTGCTTGAGGAACCGGTAGGCAGGGAAGGTGAGCCGCTTGGGCTCCTGCTTCATGATGAGGTGCAGGAGCACTGGCAGTCCGACGAGCGCGGCACCGGCGATCAGAATCGCGTTCATGCCACCATTGTAAGTGCCGCGGATAGCCGCGTGTTGGCTCTAATTTGGCTTCGGGCGGCCCAACTCGTCCAACCTGCACCGCGCGAAGATTTTCGACGGTGCCTATTTCGCGAAATGACCGTCGCGCCACTCGCGATCGTTCCCCCGAGTCAGGCTTGGGAGCATCGCACCGGTGCGGTCGCCCGGTGGCATCGTTGTCTGCGAGAGTGCGGTCGAACTCGGCGCGCGGTCAACGATTTGTAGATGCCGTTCAAATCAGTTCCCGGGTGGGTTCGTCGCAGACAAAATCCGACCCGCCCGACGGTTTCACCGGCTGCGATCAGTCGAAATCGCTCGCGGTGTCGTTAGCTGCCAAAGATCGTGAAGTGGGGCATCGAGATGTTGAAGAGGCTCCGGACGCGCCGCCCGAAGCGCTTCCGAATGTTCTCGGCGGGACGTTACCGTTGCAATCCCGGTGCCAGCCTCCTGCGGTTCCACTGTACCGCAACTCGCCGACCTTCAGCCACCCGCGTTTCTGGGGTTGTCCTTCGGGCGCGCGGTGAGGAAAATAACACGCACATCTCACAGGAGGTTCGAGCATGCAGTTACGCACATTCCTCGCCCTGGCGCTCGTCGTCGCGGGTGGCTCGCTCGCTGCGGGCGACGACTGGCCGCAGTGGATGGGGCCGAAGCGCGACAACGTGTGGCGCGAGTCCGGCATCCTGGAGAAGTTTCCCAAGGGCGGGCCGAAGGTGCTCTGGCGCAGTCCCATCGCGGCCGGGTACTCCGGACCGGCGGTCGCAGACGGCAAGGTGTTCGTCACCGACCGGGTGCTGGCAAAGGGCGCCAAGAACCCGGAAGACCCGTTCGACACCGAGAACAAGATCGCCAGCACCGAGCGCGTGCTGTGCCTGGACCAGAAAACCGGCAAAGAACTCTGGAAGCACGAGTACGAGTGCGCGTACCAGATTAGTTACCCCGCCGGGCCGCGCTGCACCCCGCTCGTCAGCGACGGAAAGGTGTACACGCTCGGTGCTATGGGCGACGTCTGCTGCTTCGATGCGAACACAGGAAAGGTGGTCTGGAGCGTCGATTTCAAGAAGGCCTACGGCGCGAAGCCCGCTATTTGGGGGTACGCGGCGCACCCGGTGATCGATGGCAAGAAGTTGATCAC